>NZ_CFHWAF010000126.1:0-13073 GCF_984452065.1 Hoeflea sp.
GAAGTCCACCCCAAGGTCGAGGCCAATGGCTTCAAGGCGCTGTTTTACGTCAATATCGACCCGCGCGTCGTTGCCGTGCGCAAGGGCGGGGCAGGGGCGGTGCTCAGCCCTTCCGACCTCGACGGCGTGAAATTCCGCGTCCCCGGCTCCAAGATGCTGCAGCAATATTACCGCATGGTCGGTGCAAATCCGACGCCGGTCGCCTGGGGCGAAACGCCGTCCGCGATCAAGCAGGGCGTTGCCGATGCGCTCGATCCCTCGGTCGGCGCGCTTTATGTGTTCGGCTTCAAGGATATTCTCAGCCATGTGACCTTCACCCAGGCGGTGCCGGACAGTCAGGTCTATTCCTGTAATCTCGAATGGTTCAACTCCATGCCCTCCGACGTTCAGGACGGCATCATGTGGGGCTCCGAAATGACCGCCCACCAGAACCTTGCCAAGGTTCCCTCGGCGCGCGCCTACGCAATGTCCGAACTGGCCAAGGCGGGGGTCGAATTCCACAGTCTCAGCGATGACCAGTTGGGTGAATGGCAGGCCGCCGGCGGGTATCAGCGCCCCGAGTGGGATCAGTTCAAGCTCGACCTTGCCGGCTCCATGGAGGCTTTCGCCCAGATGGAGGAAGCCGCCGGCACGCTCAGCACCTACTACGTGCATGACGCCTAGATGACGGCAAACGGCAAGACGGAGTGAAACCCCGCTTCAAGGCAAGGCAGGGGCACTTCAACGGGCAGCAAAATGGACATACTGCGACGAATTGACCGCAATGCGGAGCGATGGTTGCTTCTGGTTTTCTACGTGATGCTCGTCATCACCATGGCGATCGAGGTTCTGCGCCGGGAGGTGTTCGCTTACTCCTCCATCTGGGGCGAGGAAATCGTTCGATACTCCTTCATCTACCTTGCCTGGATCGGTGCCGCGGCGGCGGTCAAGGAACGTGCGCACATCCGGATCGATGTCATCATGCACTATCTTGGCCCCCGGCCACGGGCGCTGCTCTACATCTTCGGCGATCTGGTGATGTTCTTCGTCGCCGTCATCGCGCTCTACTGGTCGTATGAAGCCGTTCAAATTTCCGCAAAGTTCGGATCGGTCACGGACGGGCTGAGGATTTCCAGGGTCTGGTTCCTGATGGCGGTCCCGCTCGGCTTTGCGCTCATCATCTGGCGACTGGTCCAGTCCCTGCATCGCGATTTTCGGTCCTTGCGGACGGGGCAACCCGTCTATGAGGGCGACACGCTGTTTGATTAGGGGCACGGCATAATGCTCTGGAACACTCTTAATCAAACCGTTGAACTCGGTTGGGATTTTTACCTGCCGGTCATCCTCTTTGTCTCGTTGATCGCATTGGCGGTGCCGGTCTGGGCAGCCATCGGCGCCGCGGCGATCCTGATGCTTTTCATGTCGGGCGATCTGCCTCTCAGCCTCGTGGGAGAGAGCCTGTTTACCGGGATCGATGCGTTTGCATTGACGGCCGTCCCACTCTTTATCCTGACCGGGGACGTGCTCGTGCGAACCGGTCTGTCGCGAAAATTTCTGGACGTCGCCGAGGCGCTCACCTGTTTCACCAAGGGCGGGTTCGGGTCTGCAACCGTTCTGGTTTGCGGCATGTTTGCCGCCATCTCGGGCTCCGACGCGGCCGGTGCCGCCGCCGTTGGCCGCATGACGATCGCGCGGCTTGTGGAAAGCGGCTATCCGCGCCCCTATGCCTGCGCCCTGGTGGCCGCTGGCGCCTGCACCGGCATTCTCATTCCGCCTTCGATCGCCTACATCATCATCGGCCTGGTGCTTGGAATTTCGGCTTCCACGCTGTTTCTCGCCGCCCTGATCCCGGGGCTCGCGATCCTCGTTTCGATCCTGATCACCAATCTCATCGTCAATCGGATCTACGCCTATGAGGGCGGCGGGCTGATGAGCTTCGGCGAGTGGGCGGCAAATCTCGCCGGCGCGCTGAAATCCGGCTGGTACGCCTTCATCGTGCCGGGCATCATCTTTTACGGCATCTTCTCCGGCCGCCTCACGCCGACCGAGGCCGGCGCGACGGCCGTCGTCGTCACGATTGCCATGGGGTTCATCCTGCGTACGCTGTCCTTCGCCGATTTCCCGGCCATGCTGGTGAGTTCGGCCAAGGTGAACGGCGTTATCCTGCCGATCATCGCGTTTTCGACGCCTCTCGCCGAGGCCCTGGCGATCATGGGCGTGCCTCAAGGGTTCGTGGCCGCGGTGACCGGGCTGACCGAGGATCCGTGGCTGCTCATCCTGTTGATGATCGGAATCCTGATCGCCGCGGGCTGTGTGATGGAGACGACACCCAACATCGTCATTCTCGCGCCGATCCTCAAGCCGCTCGCCGACAATATCGGCATGAACGAAATCCAGTTCTGCATCATGATGATCACCGCGCTTGGCGTCGGTTTCATAACGCCGCCGCTTGGACTTAATCTTTTTGTCGTTTCGGGCATAACCGGAGAGTCGATTCTGAAGATCGCGGCCCGGGCGGTTCCCTATGTCTTGTGCATGTTTTTTGTCGTCCTTTTGATCGCTTACATTCCCGCGATCTCGACAACACTTCTGCCGGATATCTACAGATAAGGCTTTGACCATATGACACGCGACTATTTGAAGAAGGCAACACTCACGGCCGAGTCCGATGCGCCGGAAGTCCACCAGACGGTGGTCAATATCCTCAGTGAGATCGAAGCCGGAGGCGATGCGAAGGCTCTGGAATATGCGGCGAAATTCGACCGCTATGACGGCAATGTGCTGCTGACCTCAGAAGAGATCGAAGCCGCCATTGCGGTGGTTCCGGAAAGGCTGAAGGCCGATATCCGGTTTGCGCACGACAATATTCGCCGGTTCGCTGAATTGCAGAAGGGAACCGTGAGCGATGTCGAGATGGAAATTTCCCCGGGTTTCATCGCCGGCCAGAAGGCCATACCGGTCGACGCCGCCGGCTGTTATGTGCCCGGCGGGCGCTACAGCCACATCGCCAGCGCCATCATGACGGTGACCACGGCGAAAGTTGCCGGCTGCAGGCATATCACGGCCTGTTCTCCTCCGCGACCCGGTGTCGGTGTTGCGCCGGCAATCGTCTATGCCGCCCATATCTGCGGCGCGGACAGGATCCTCGCCATGGGAGGGGTTCAGGGCGTTGCCGCCATGACGTTCGGCCTGTTCGGCCTGCCCAAGGCCAATATCCTCGTCGGACCCGGCAACCAGTTCGTCGCCGAGGCAAAGCGGATCCTGTTCGGGCGTGTCGGCATCGACATGATCGCCGGGCCGACCGACAGCCTGATCATCGCCGACGGATCCGCGGACGCCCATATCGTGGCGACCGACCTCGTCAGCCAGGCCGAGCACGGATACAACTCTCCCGTCTGGCTGGTGACGGATGACCGCGCCTTGGCCGAAAAGGTCATGCAACTGGTTCCGGACCTGATTGACGATCTGCCCGGTTTGAACCGTGAAAACGCGACGGCGGCGTGGCGCGATTATGCCGAGGTGATTGTGTGCGCCGACCGGGAGGAAATGGCGGCCACATCCGACGCATACGCACCGGAACACCTGACGGTTCAGGCGGAGGATCTCGATTGGTGGCTTGAACGGCTGAGCTGCTATGGCTCGCTCTTTCTCGGCGAAGAGACCACCGTTTCCTATGGAGACAAGGCGGCCGGCACAAACCACGTGCTGCCGACCTCGGGCGCCGCGAGCTATACGGGCGGCCTGTCGGTGCACAAATTCATGAAAATCGTCACCTGGCAACGCTCGACGCGTGAAGGCTCGAAGCATGTCGCGGAAGCAACGGCGCGCATTTCACGTCTGGAGGGCATGGAAGGCCATGCCCGCGCCGCCGATGTCAGGCTGGCGAAATATTTTCCCGGCGTCAATTTTGACCTTTCCGCAGATGGCTGATGCTCAAGAGCTTTTCGATCTTTCAGGAAAAGTCGCCTGCATAACGGGCGCAAGCTCCGGTCTTGGCCGCAGGGCGGCCCATGTGCTGAGCAGTGCCGGGGCACAGGTCGTCTGCGTCGCGCGGCGGGCGGAGGCATTGGAGAGCCTTGTCTCGGAGATCGGCAGTCGGGCCGCGGCGGTAACGGCGGATGTTGCGCGGCGGGACCGGACCAAAATCCTTGCGGAGGAAATCTCCGCGCCGTTCGGCAGCCCGGATATTCTGATCCACGCCGCCGGGGTGAATATGCGGCAAGCGGCAGATGAGGTGACGGCGGAGGGCTGGGATCAGACCCTTTCGCTTAACCTGTCGGCCCCGTTTTTTCTCAGCCAGGCCCTGGTGCCCGCCATGAAGGAAAAGGGCTGGGGGCGTATCGTCAATTTCGCCAGCCTTCAGTCGCAAAGGGCGTTTCCGGGCGGCATCGCCTATGGGACAAGCAAGGGCGGGATCGCCCAGCTGACCCGCGCCATGGCACAAGCCTGGTCGTGCCACGGGATCAATGTCAATGCGATCGGGCCCGGCTTTTTCCCGACCGAACTCACCAGGGCGGTTTTTGACGACCCCGAACGGGCGGAGCGGAACGCCGCCCAGACCTGCATAGGCCGCAACGGCCGGCCCGAGGACATTGACGGGCCCATCCTGTTCCTGTGCTCCGACGCCTCCCGTTATGTCACCGGACAGGTGCTGATGGTGGACGGGGGGTTCACGGCAAAATGAGAGCCCTGGTCTATGACGGTGTTGAACAGCTTGGCTACCGCGACGTCCCGGATGCCGACCCGGGCCAGGACGAGGTGCTCATTCGCGTCGAAGCGGTCGGGATTTGCGGGTCGGACATGCACGCCTATCTCGGCCATGATGCCCGGCGACCGGCGCCTTTGATCCTGGGTCATGAGGCCGCGGGGATCATCACCGGCGGGGCGAGGGACGGGCAGCGGGTCACGGTCAATCCGCTGGTCACCTGCATGGCCTGCGATGCCTGCAAATCCCGCCGGGAAAACATCTGCGCGAACCGGCAGATTATTTCCATGCCGCCGCGTGAAGGCGCCTTTGCGCAGTTCATCTCGATGCCGGAGCGAAATCTGGTCGCGGTGCCCGACACGGTTCCGCTCGAAAAAGCAGCGCTCGCCGAACCGCTGGCCGTGAGCTGGCATGCCGCCCGTCTCGGCATTGAGGCCCTGCATCCGTCCATGGACCGAAAGGCGCTTGTTATCGGCGGAGGAGCCATCGGACTGGCCGCGGCATTGGCGCTGAAGGCGATGGGAGCCGAGGAGGTCACAATCGCGGAACCTAATGCGAACCGCCGGACCTTTCTGATCGACCATTGCGGCCCGAAGACCGTTGAGCGGGCAGATGGTCCCTTTGAGATCGTTGTGGACGCCGTCGGCTACGCATCGACACGCGCGGCGGCCAGCGCGGCAGCAAAACCCGGAGGGGTCATTGTCCATATCGGTCTCGCAGAGGATACGGGCGGTCTCGATATCCGCCGTATCACGCTGCAGGAGATCGCGTTCCTCGGCACCTATACATATACCGCCGAGGACTTTCTCGAAACGGCGACCGCCATATTCGGCGGACGGCTCGGCCCATTGGACTGGGCCGAACAGCGGCCGCTTTCACAAGGCTTCCAGGCGTTTCGGGATCTGCGGGCAGGGGTCGTCGCCGCGCCGAAGATCATCCTGAAACCGTGGGCCTGAACCGTTCTCAGACAGGATGGAAAAACGATGTATCAGAAAATCCTTGTTCCGATGGCGCTCGATCACGGGATCTCCCCGCAAACGCTGGCCGTCGCCAAGGCTTTGGCGGCGGATAACGGCCACATAACCGCCATGCATGTGTACGAAGCGCCGCAAGGTTCGGTCGCGGCCTATCTGGATGCGGAAACGGTCAAAGAGGGGTTTGAAACCGCATGCGAGACACTCGTCGAAAAAACCAGGAGCCTCGACGGGGTGGAGACTGTCCTTGTCAAAGGCCACACCTATCGCACGATCATCGACTACGCAGAGCAGCATGATGTCGATTGCATCGTGATCGGCTCCCACAAGCCGGGCCTGGGCGACTATTTCCTCGGCTCAACCGCCGCCCGCGTGGTGCGCCACGCCCCCTGCGCGGTTCATGTCTGTCGCAGCGCTGATACCTAGGCACATACCGATATCCTTGATTGATTGGTCGGAGTGAGAGGATTTGAACCTCCGACCCCCTCGTCCCGAACGAGGTGCGCTACCAGGCTGCGCTACACTCCGACCCGGGCGGCTCGAAGCCGCCGATGCGGGCTGTAGGTAATTCGGAAACCGGTTCCCGTCAAGGGGGATTGCGGGGCCGGCAGCCTTTGTCTGCCAGTGCTTTCGGGGACGGATCGACCGACCGGAACAGCGGCCCGATCAGCCGGTAACCGGCTTGTCTGACGCGGCGAAAATCAGCCGCTCAACGGTCCTTGCATAGTCTTCCATGTCATCGCGGCCGGCATCGAACCATTCAAGCGACCAGTTGAGCGCGCCGAGCGTTGCCAGGCGCATGCGCCGGGCTTCCTCGGCACAGCTCTGCGCACCCAGCACATCGTCGATCAACGTCGCCCAGATATCCTCATAGGTCCGGCGTACCGTCCGCAGTTGCGACTGAACGGCATCGGGCGTGTAGGGAAAGCACCTGATATGCGCCGAGGTGTAGCCGCCATCGCTCAGGATCGATTCAAGATGGGCACGGATTGCGATGGAAACACGCTGCCGCGGTGTCACGTCCGGTCCGGCGGCCCTCAGACGGGCCGAGACCGTTTCGGTCACGCCCTCGACCCCGATTGCCAGGACCTCGATGGCCAATTGTTCCTTCGAGGCGAAATGATAGTAGAGGCTGCCGGCCTTCATGCCCACCGCGTCGGCAAGCGCGCGCAGGGATGTCGCATCGTAGCCCTTTTGCTGGAACAGCCGGGCGGCGGCATCGAGTATGTCGCGCCGCGATCCGTCGCCGCGGTTCTTTCGACCGGTGGTCTGGGCCTGTGACTCATTGAGATGTGCGTCGGATGCCATGCGCTCTTTCCGTTTCGCACTGCTTACAGATGTTTTGCGGTTTCATCCAGCGCCGCTTGCCTCCCGGCTGCCGAGGAAAGGTCGATGACCGTGATCTTTGGAGCCGGTTTCAGGGATATCAGCCGCGCGGAAAGTGCACACGGGGCGAGGACACGATTGCGACTCGCGATCACAACAGGGATGAGGTTACGGCGCTAACACTTTGCATTGAATCGGAAACTTCGCTTGCAGGCCGGTCGTGGAAAAGTTTATGCGAGCGCGCAACTTCAGTTTGCATTTACCAACCCGAATTGTCATTCTGCATGTCAGTAAGTTTTGTTAGGGGTAAATGATGTGTGGTCGCGCGTACGGGGTGTCGGATGTCTGACGGTTCCGCGGCGGTGCTTGATGTCAAAGACCTGAGAACCGTCTTCGAAACGGGGCAGGGCAGGACACGCGCAGTCAACCCGGTGAGTTCCTGCCTCAGGCCGGACAAGCCGGTTGCCGCTCCCGATGTGTCGACCCGGACCGGGGTCGTCAGCCTGCTTGAGCACCTGCGGGAAAGGTTCAGCCCGACCGATCTTCTCATCAGCAACGATCTGTCCGCGGTCCGCCACATCGCCGGCGAGGCCGGGGCGCAAGCACGTCATCCTGACCGGCGATGCAATGAATCCAACAAAAATGACCGGGGAGCCAACCGCCGGCGAGAGCATCAATTCCTGAAACGATAACGACAAGGGGAATAAAAATGAAAGCAAGGGCACTTTTACTTGGTACGGCAGCCGCACTGGCGATCGTACCCGCCGCGCTCGCGGAGCGCGGTTCGGACGGCGAAGTCAAGATCATCTACTGGCAGGCGCCCTCGACCATGAACCCGTATCTTTCCGGCGGAACCAAGGAGCTTGAAGCCGCGTCGCTGGTTGTCGAGCCGCTCGCCCGTTACGACCAGGGCGGCAATATGGTGCCGTGGCTGGTCGATACCGTGCCGACGGTCGACAATGGCGGTGTATCATCCGACCTCAAGACGATCACATGGAAGCTGAAGGAAGGCCTTCTTTGGTCCGACGGCACGCCGGTGACCTCGGCCGATATCGCGTTCACGTGGACATATTGCGCGGATCCGGCCGGCGGCTGCGCGCAGAGCGAAAAATACAATGACGTGACGGATGTGAAGATCATCGACGACAGGACGGTCACGGTGGAGTTCGGCGTTCCGAAACCGTTCCCCTACGGCCCGTTCGTCGGCGCGCAGGCACCGATCATCCAGGCGGCCCAGTTCGCGGACTGCCTCGGCGCCAAGGCGCCGGAATGCACGGACGCCAATTTCGGACCCATCGGCACCGGACCGTTCCGCGTGACCGAGTTCCGTCCGAACGACGTCATTTCCATGGAAGCCAACCCCAATTACCGCGATCCGGCAAAGCCGGCCTTCGCCACCGTGACCTTCAAGGGCGGCGGCGATACCGCGTCGGCCGCGCGCTCGGTTCTTGAGACGGGCGAATTCGACTATGCGTGGAACATGCAGCTTGCACCGGATGTTCTTTCCAATATGGAAGCCGCCGGCAAGGGCAAGGTCGTGTCCGCCTTCGGAACGCTGGTTGAGCGCATCATGATCAACCTGACCGATCCGAACCCGGATTTGGGCGATGAACGCTCGACCAAGGCGCATCCGCACCCGTTCCTGTCGGACAAGGCGGTGCGTCAGGCTCTTTCCATGGCGATCGACCGCGAACTGCTTGTCGAGATCGGTTATGGCACGGCGGGCAAGCCGAGTTGCAACGTTCTGCCGGCGCCGGAAATCTACAAGTCCGCCGCCAATGATGGCTGTCTTGTTCAGGACGTCGAGGGCGCGAAAAAGCTGCTTGACGACGCCGGATGGGTTCCGGGTAGTGACGGCATCCGCGCCAAGGACGGCGTGCGCCTGTCGATGCTCTATCAGACCTCGACCAACGCCGTGCGCCAGGATTTCCAGGCGCTGATCAAGCAGTGGTGGGCCGATATCGGCATCGAAACCGAACTGCGCAACATCGATGCGTCGGTCTTCTTCGGCGGCGATCCGGGCAGCCCGGACACGTTCCAGAAGTTCTACGCGGACGTCGAGATGTATGCCAACAATTTCGACGGCACCGACCCGGAAGCCTATATGGCCAACTGGGAGTGCAAACAGGCGCCGACCCCTGAAACCCAGTGGCAGGGCAACAACATGCCGCGCTATTGCAGCGAGGAATATGACGCGCTCGTTGCCAAGATGGCACAAACCGGCAAGCTGGAAGACCGCGCCGAACTCGCAAAGGCCATGAACGACAAGCTGATGCAGGAATACATCATCCTGCCGCTGGTCGACCGTGGCCGCGTCTCCGCCCATTCCAACGCGCTGGGCGGCGTCGTCATGAATGTCTGGGATTCCGAACTGTGGAATGCCGCAGACTGGTATCGCGCCAAGACGCAGTAATCGTCCGTCGCCGCCCCGGCCCCTTGCCGGGGCGGCTGTCGACCTTCGACCTGAAACGTTGGTGCGATGTTTAACTATACCGTTCGCCGGCTGCTGCTGGCGATTCCGACCCTGATCGCCATCAGCCTGATCATCTTCCTGCTGCTTGATCTGGCGCCGAGCGATCCGACTGCCAACCTGCCTCTGACGATCCCGCCGGAAGTGCGTGAAAAGATTCGCCAGTCCCTCGGCCTCGGCGATCCGATCTACATTCGCTATCTCCTGTGGTGCAAGCAGTTCTTCATCAACGAGCCGCTCAACATGCTCGAACAGTGGTTGGGATGGGGCTCCGGCGACCGGCTGCGCGTCTTGAGCTGGCAGACACGTTCACCTGTCGTCGATCTGATCGTCGAGCGCATGCCGCAGACCCTTTGGGTCGTCGGCATGTCCTACGTGCTTGGCGTCCTCATCGCCATGCCGATCGGCATCATTTCGGCCTACCGGCAGTACAGCTGGTTCGACCAGATCGGAACCTTCATCTCCATGGTCGGTTTTTCCGTTCCGACCTTCTTCACCGGGGTTCTGGTGATTGTCATCTTCTCGGTGTGGCTCGGATGGTTCCCGTCGATTTACGACACCACCCATGAGGTCACCGACTGGCCGAGCTTCTGGTTCCAGGTCAAGCAGATGATCATGCCGGTCTCGGTTCTGGCGCTGTTCAACGCTGCCCAGATCAGCCGGTTCATGCGTGCCTCGATGCTCGACAATCTCAATCAGGACTATGTGCGAACAGCACGGGCCAAGGGCCTGCGCGAGCGCTCGGTCGTCATGATCCACGTTCTGCGCAACTCGCTGATCCCCGTTGTTACCGTGATCGCGCTTGGCGTGCCGCAGATCTTCGGTGGCGCGATCATCACCGAGCAGGTCTTCAAGGTGAACGGCCTCGGCCAGCTCCTGATCATCTCCATCCAGGGCGGTGACCTGCCGACCGTGCAGACGCTCACCTTTATCTTTGCGGTGCTCATCATCCTGTTCAATCTGATCGCCGACATTCTCTACGGCATTCTGGATCCGAGGATTCGTTATGACTGACGTAACGCCCGATTCACTCGCCACCGCCCCTCCGCCGCAATCGCAGTGGCGCAATGTATGGAAACAGTTCCGCACCCATCGCGGAGCGATGATCGGCATGGCGTTTTTCATATTTGTGGTGCTGGCGGTCACGCTCGGACCGCTGGTCTGGACCATCGATGCGCAGTATATCGACATACGCGCCCGCAATCAGGGTCCGAGCTTCGCCCATCCGTTCGGCACGGACCAGCTTGGCCGCGATACGCTCGCCCGTGTGCTGATGGGCGGTCAGGTCTCCATGGCCGTCGGCATCACGGCGATGCTGCTCGCCCTGTTCCTCGGTGCCGCCATCGGTGTCGTCGCCGGCTATTTCAAGCGGCTTGACGGCGCTTTGATGCGCCTGACGGATCTCTTCCTGGCTTTGCCGCTGTTGCCGCTGCTGCTCGTCATCATCATGCTTTTCCGCGATACGCTGCGCGCCGCCTTCGGGCCGGAAACGGGCATATTCATGCTGATCGTCTTTGTCATCGGCATCACCTCATGGATGCAGACGGCGCGTATCGTCCGCGGTGACGTTCTGGCGCTGAAAGAGCGCGAATTCGTGGTCGCATCCCGCTCGATCGGAACGCCCTCGTTCCGCATGATCCTGCGCCATATCCTGCCCAATGTGCTGTCGCCGATCACCGTGTCGGCGACCCTTGGCATCGCCAACGCGATCATCACCGAATCCGCCCTGTCGTTCCTCGGGCTCGGCTTTCCCTCGGACTTTCCGACCTGGGGTCGGCTGCTGTTCGATTCCACCGACTATCTGCAGCAATATCCCGAACGCGTTCTGTGGCCGGGGCTCGCCATTTCCCTGACCGTTCTGAGCGTCAACTATATCGGCGACGGCCTGCGCGACGCGCTCGACCCGCGGATCAGGGGACGTTGATGGCGGGATGCAGAGATCCAGGTGGATGCGATTACGGTGGCTGGTCAGGCGACGGCCTGCAGCCCCTTCTTGGCAACGAGCGTCAGAAGTTTCAATGAGGCACCGCGCGGCTGCTTTTCGCCGCGCTCCCATTGGCTCACAAGGCCGGTTGTAACGTTGAGATAACGTGCGAAAACAGCCTGGCTTGCCTTTTCCTTGAGACGAATTCCGCGGATTTGGTCAGCGGTCAAAGCCTCCACCGGGGTCAGACACATTTCGTCAAACGCCCTCATTGTCTGCTTTTCTATGATACCAGCCTCGTTGAGACCGGATGCGGTTTCATGGACAGACGCTAATACGTCACTCTTGTATTGTTTAGTCACCACAATCCACCTTGACGATTGTTCCGTTCGACATTGCTAGTTTTAATTCACGGTCATTCAGATCAAGCATTTCGTCCGCCAACGCCTGAAATGCCTTGAGTTCGTTTGGTTTTATATTGCCCTTTTGACTTTTGGCGAAACCGTGGATGAAGAAGGCGCGCTGATTCCGCCGGAACAGTATTATGCTGCGAAATCCTCCAGACTTGCCTTGCCCTTCGCGGGCTATGCGCTGCTTGAGAACGCCGCCGCCGAGGTCGGCGTCAATTAGTCCCTTTGCAGCACGCTCAATAGCGTCGCATAAAGCCGAATCTGCTATCCGTTCGCGATCGGAGAAGCGCACGAAAGACTTGGTTTTGAAGATCAGCAATCAAGCCTCTCGGACATTCTCAATACGGCTAAATATAGCACTAAGTGCTATAGACTTCAACAGCGGTCTGCCCAACGGTAAACAGGAAGCGATGTGATCAGGCCTGATCCGTGTAGAGTCTGGGTAAGTATTTGCCAATACGTCGACGCCGAAGGGGATGTGTCCGCAACACATTGAAACAATTGGCTGGGGCGGCTGGATTCGAACCAGCGCATGGCGGTACCAAAAACCGCTGCCTTACCGCTTGGCTACGCCCCAGTAAAGCTGCACCGATGCGATGCAGCCGGACCCTGCACTAACCATTTCGCTGTGGAATTTCAAGCGTTGAGCACTCAAATTCCGGGGTTGTGCAATGACGTCCCGAAAATACCGGCAGGCCGAGGAGCCTACCGGTCAGACAATTCCCAGTTCGGATTGATCCACGGCTCAAGGTTGGAGCGGGGCAGGGGCTGCTTCTCCAGAATATGGTCCGATGCCTTTTCGCCCACCATGATCGACGGCGCGTTGAGGTTTCCGTTCGTAATCATTGGAAAGACGGATGAATCGGCCACGCGCAGCCCGTCAACGCCGATCACCCGGCATTCGGGATCGACCACACTCCCGGGATCGTCGGCGCGGCCCATACGGCACGTTCCGCATGGATGATAGGCGCTCTCCGCATGTTCGGTAATGAAGGCATCGAGTTCCTCGTCCGATTGCACGTCGTCGCCCGGGGCGATTTCCCGGCCGCGATAGCCGTCGAAGGCGGACTGGGAAAAGATTTCCCGTGTCAGCCTGATGCAGTGGCGAAAGTCCTCCCAGTCGGATGGATCGCTCATATAGTTGAAACGGATAACGGGGGATTCGTGTGCGTCAGGCGATCGCAATCTGACACTGCCGCGCGATTTCGAGCGCATCGGCCCGACATGCGCCTGGAAGCCGTGTGCTTCGGCCGGTGCGGTTCCGTCATAGCGGATCGCCACCGGC
>NZ_CFHWAF010000127.1:0-13014 GCF_984452065.1 Hoeflea sp.
CGCCATTCAGAACCGGCAGATAACGCGCCTGGGTTCGAACGACCCGATTGACCTCGACGTGCGGTTCGTCGCGGCCTCCAAGCAGGATCTCGAAGCAGCGGCGCAGTCTGGAGGTTTTCGCGCGGATCTCTTGTACCGGCTGAACGTCGTCACCGTTCGCGTTCCCGACCTTCGTGCGCGTCCTGAGGACATCCCGCGCCTTTTCATTCAGCTGGTACATGAGGCCGCGACACGCTACAAACGCCCCGCACCGGATGTGCCCGGCGCCGTGCTCGATCTGGTGGCGTCGCGCGAGTGGCCGGGAAATGTCCGCGAACTGCGAAACGCAGCGGATCGCTTCGCGCTCGGACTCGACCCCAATCTGTCCGATGCCGCGAACACCGTCGACCAATCGCTGGCCAAGAAGGTCGGACAGTACGAGAAGAGCCTCATAGCATCCGCATTGACCGCTCACGGCGGAAACGTGACGGCGGCGCACGAAGCGCTCGGCCTGTCGCGCCGCGCTTTGTACGAAAAGATGCAGCGCTACGGGCTCTCCCGCGACGACTTCACTGACGGGGACGGCAAGTTCGGCTGATCTGGGCGGATCTCCGCACACCCCGGGACCGGTTCTGTGCGGGACACCGCACAGGTGATGCAGAAACTTCGAAGTTTGATGAAAATTCGGGCAATTCAAGGTTGATCAGACTGGCAGGCATTCCGCACAATAGCACGTGTTGGCGCGATGAGTATCGCGCTTCGACTGTCTCGCCGGCGCTTGTGTCGGCTCTTTTGGGAGGATTTTTATATGCGATTCATCACAATGACCGCTGTGGTCGCGATGTCGGCTGGCACCGCCTGGGCCGATGAGCCGATCGACCGTACCGGTTGGCCTGAAAGCTTCACCGTCGGCACGGCGAGCCAGGGCGGCACATACTTTGCCTATGGATCGGGCTGGGCCAACCTCGTCGCCGAGGAACTCGGCCTGTCAGGCGGTGGCGAAGTGACCGGCGGCCCAATGCAGAACATGGCACTGGTCCACACCGGCGATGCACAGTTTGGCATGACCACGATGGGGCCGGCCGCCGAGTCGATTGCCGGCACCAACCCGATTGCGCCTGGTCTTCAGATGACCGGTGCCTGCGCAATGTTCCCGATGTACCAGACGCCATTCTCGATAACCGCACTCAACTCGTCCGGCATAACCACGATTGCCGAGATTCCGCCAGGATCCAAGATCGGATTTGGCCCTGCGGGCTCCACGTCGGACACTTACTTCCCTCGCATAATGGAAGAACTCGGTGTCGACTTTGAGCGCCGAAATGGTGGCTGGACCGACCTTGGCGGCCAGCTGCAAGACGGGCTTATCGACGTCATTGCATTTGCAGCGGGCGTGCCGGTTCCTGCCGTCAGCCAGCTTGAAGTGCAGACGGATGTGAACATCATCGAGTTTACCGAAGCAGAGCAAGCACAGGTCATCGAATCCTTTCCTGTCAGCCAGTTCGAGATTGCTGCCGAAACATACACCACCCTGACATCCGGCGCCCGATCGGTCAGCATGTGGAACTTCGCCATTGCGAATTGCGGTCTGCCGGAAAGTCTGGTCGAGGCGGTCGTCGATGTCGTCATGTCCGACAACGCGCGGATGGTGAACATCCACAAGGCGGCGCGGTCGACGCTGCCCGAACACTGGGACAAGAACAGCGTTCTCAAGTGGCATCCGGGCGCGGCAAAATGGTTCCGGGAGAATGCCGGCGCCGACATTCCGGCTGACATGGTCCACGGCGATTAGTCAGACAATCACCGGAGGGCTCCGGCCCTCCGGCACCCGACACTGATCGCGTGCACCGAGTAAGGGCATTTGGCGGGCAGGCAGCTCGCCTGGGGGGAGAGAACATGACCGATGTTTCCAAAGCAACCGAAGAAGACCGCATGGTCGCCGACGGTATCGACGAGGAGCCCGTAGAAGCCAACCGGCGGCTTTTTCAAGGATGGCGGTATACGTTCATTGCCGGTTTCGCGGCACTCTATGCGGCCTTCCACATGGCGGCGCTCAATGGCGTGTCGATCTCGGAAATGACCGGCATCGTGATCCCGTTCCTTCCACGGTTTCCGCTTGAGACCTGGAACTTTCGGATCGTGCACATTGCCGGGGCTCTCTTCCTGGGCTTTCTGCTTTTCAGTGCCAGCCTGCGCTTCCCGGCCAGCAAATCTGAAGAGACGCCTGCAATTGGCTTCGCGGCTGCCGTTCTCCTCATCCCGGCATTCGTCGCCGTCGGGGCGGCCATCAGCTTTTCCTGGCGGATCGCGAACGGTGAGGTTTGGAACGGCATTGCGCCCGAGTTCCAGAACCCTGAAATCTACTGGTTCGGTCTTCCGCTGCTTGTCGCAACATTCGGCGGGATCATATTGGGCTGGATCCACCGGCGGGAGCGATCAGGTTTTGCATCCCCGGACTTTGTGCTTGGCGTTTGCGCCGTCGCTGTGGCGATCTATCTGATCACGATATATGGGACATTGATGCGAAATTCGACCGGCACACCCTTTGCGCCGATCGGCATTTCACTCGCAGCCCTCGCCGGTACCGCGTTGATCATGGAACTGACGCGGCGTGTCGCGGGACTTGCCCTGGTCATTATCGCGGGCATCTTCCTGACCTATGTGTTCACCGGCCACCTCTTGCCCGGTTTCCTGAACTCGCCGCAGATCGGCTGGGCGCGGTTCTTCAGCCAGGTCTACACCGACGCCGGCATTCTCGGGCCGACGACGGCGGTTTCCTCGACCTACATCATACTCTTCATCATCTTCGCGGCATTCCTGCAGGCATCGAAAGTCGGAGACTACTTCGTCAATTTCGCATTCGCAGCGGCGGGCCGGGCGCGCGGAGGGCCCGCCAAGGTCGCGATATTCGCTTCAGGCCTGATGGGCATGATCAACGGAACCTCGGCCGGGAACGTTGTTGCGACCGGCTCCCTCACGATTCCGCTGATGAAGAAGGTCGGCTACCACAAGAAGACAGCCGGCGCGATCGAGGCCGCGGCCTCGACCGGTGGACAGATCATGCCCCCGATCATGGGTGCCGGCGCCTTCATCATGGCCGAAATCACCGGCATCCCCTACCAGGAGATCGCCATCGCCGCGATCATCCCGGCGGTCCTCTACTTCGTCTCCGTCTACTTCATGGTGGATTTCGAGGCCGCCAAACTCGGCATGCGCGGCATGCGCGATGATGAGCTGCCCAAGCTGAACCAGATGGTGCGACGGGTGTTTCTGTTCATCCCGATCATCATTCTGATCTACGCCCTGTTCGTGGGCTATTCGGTGATCCGCGCCGGCACGCTCGCCACCGTTGCGGCTGCCGTCGTCAGCTGGCTGACGCCCTATCGGATGGGGCTCCGGTCGGTCATCAAGGCTTTTGAAATCGCCGGCACCATGGCGATTCAAATCATCACAGTCTGTGCCTGTGCGGGTATTATCGTCGGCGTCATCAGTTTGACCGGCGTTGGCGCACGGTTCTCGGCGCTGTTGCTGGGCATCGCCGAGAGCTCGCAACTCCTCGCACTGTTTTTCGCCATGGTGATCGCCATTCTGCTCGGCATGGGCATGCCGACGACAGCGGCCTACGCGGTCGCGGCCTCCGTCGTGGCCCCGGGCCTCGTGCAACTGGGCATTCCTGCACTCACGGCCCATTTCTTCGTCTTCTACTTTGCTGTCCTGTCCGCCATCACACCGCCGGTTGCGCTCGCCAGCTATGCCGCCGCCGGCATATCGGGCGCCAATCCCATGGAGACGTCGGTGACGTCGTTCAAAGTCGGCATTGCCGCCTTCATCGTGCCATTCATGTTTTTCTACAATGGCGCCATTCTGATGGACGGCACCTGGCTTGAAGTCGGGCGCGCGGGAATCACGGCGATCGTCGGCGTTTTCCTTCTATCCAGCGGCGTTCAGGGCTGGTTCGTCAGCACGCGTTCGGCGTGGTTCATTCGCCTCGCACTGATCGTCTCGGCTCTGTTTATGATAGAGGGCGGCTGGATCACCGATATCATCGGCCTCGGGATCGTGGCCTTGGCATTCCTGGTGCAGAAGACCTTTACGCCTGACCCCAATACGCAAATCCGGGTGACGGGAGCTGACTGACAGTGACCGCCAGCCATGCCCTGACAGAATGGAACGCAGAGACATTCCTCCATGGCTTCGACGGGGCCCTGCAACTCGATGGCGACCAGGGCTACAATCGCCCGACGCGTCCGTCCCGCAAGGGCGGCGATCCGATCCGTGTGGCGCATTGCTGGACGCATGCCAGTCGGCACGAGTGCTTTTGCGTTGAAGGCGAAGGGATCATTAAGGATATGGCGACCGGCGAGGAACACCCGCTGCGGGAAGGCGTGATGTACGCACTGGATAAAAATGACAAGCACAGAATAATTGCGGTCAAAGATATCCGGTTGGTCAGTGTCTTCACGCCAGCCTTGCAGGGCCATGAAAGCCACAATCTCGCAAAGGCAGGAGCTTCAACTTATTGAGACATGTCTTTGCCTTCATCCTTGGCAACCAGGACAAGGCCGGTAATCACAAGAACAGCCCCGGCCAAAAACGCGGGGGTTATTGCGTCTCCCAAGAGCGCCCAACTGAAGACCACACCAAAAATCGGTGCCAGAAAGGAATACGCTGATAGCTTTGAGGCCGAGTGCTGCTTTAGAACCCAGAAGAATATCAGATAACTTGCGAAGGCAACTAATACCGATTGGAATGCCAGTGCGGTGAGAGTTTCAAGATGGCGTGGGACGGTCCATTTCTCACCCGAGCCAAATGAAAGCACCGGGAGAAGAAATGCCGAACCGAGTAGCTGGAAGTACAGAGCCGCGCTCGCGGGAACGTTAATCAAGCTGGTCGTCTTTATCAGAAGGATCGTTGCCGCCCAGGCAGCAGCTGCACCAAGCGCAAACAAATCGCCGGAAATGTTCCCGTTCCCGACGCTTCCACCCCGCCACAGCACCAGGGCCACACCGGCAAAAGCAAGACATAGCCCAAGGAGACCAAGGCGTCCGATCCGTTCGGCCGGGAGTATTAGAGCTGTTCCGGCCGCGATCATGATCGGTGCCGTGTAATAAAGGATCGTCCCTCGCGATGCTGTTGTGATGTCCAAACCAACAAACAGCAAAGCGAAGTCCAGCGTGAATAGAGCACCGAGAGCCGAGGCCTGCCATAAACTGACGCCCATCTTCCAGGGCGGGGTTCCCTGATAGATGAACCACGCTGTCATGAGGCTGGCAGCGATGATCGATCGCAGCGATGCCTGGTAGATGGGGGCTAATTCTTCATTGCCGACTTTGATCGCGACTTGCTGCGCACCCCACACTGCAAAAACGGCAACCAGAACCACATATATCCACATTGGGAAGCTACGAGTGTGCGTGTTGATCTCGGTCAAAAGTCCCATCCTCTCCATGCATCTAGATTCCATGGAGCTAGTGGATTTGAACCGATTGAGCTAACGAGGTAAAACAAAGAGGTGTTTAGCTGTGCTAAAGAGGCTCCATGGTTTCCAAGCTACCCTTTGAAGCACTTCGCGCATTTGTGTATGCCGCGCAGAGCAACAGCTTCCGGATAGCATCGGAAAAACTGAACATTACACGGGGCGCAGTCACCCAACGTGTGGCAGCCTTAGAGGCCCACCTTGGAGAAACCCTGTTCGCGCGCACGCCCCAGGGCATCGAGCTCTTGCCCGCTGGTGGAGCGTTGCTTGAGCGTGTCGCTGGTGCGGTTGAAACCATCGAGACGAACCTGGTTCTTTCGACTGCCAAACAAAGACTGAGAATCCAGACGATCGCGAGCTTTGCAAATCTTTGGCTGATACCGCGTCTTGGCCGGTTTCACGACCGGTATCCCAACATTGAAGTCACTGTTCAAACGAATATCAGATTGGCCAATCTGACAAAAGGCGGCGTCACAGCCGATATTGCCATACGGTACGGCAAGGGGAACTACCCGGACCTTGCTGCCCATCGGGTTCTGAAGCCACGTTTGAGCTTGATCATCTGCCGATCGCTACTTTGCGATCACAAGAAACAAGACGCAAAGGACCTTTTGCGCTCTTTCCCGCTCATACGCGGCAATCATGATTTTGAATGGCATTGTTGGATGGACCGCCTTGGGCTGTCTTCCAAGGAGATTTCTTGGGGTGCAGCCCTTGAGGACGATGCGAACGTTATCGAAGCCGTCTTGGCCGGGCAAGGGATTGGCAGCGTTCGAGAGCTTTACATCGTTGACCATGTCCACGCAGGCAGTTTAGCTGTGATCGGCATAGATGAAGCCCCGGAAGAAGCTTTCTATCTTGTTGGTAATAAAGATCGTATGGCGTGCCGCGATGCCAAAGCGTTCCACAAATGGCTAAGAAACGAGATTGAGCTGTCCAACAAATCGTAAAGTCTGCGCCTGAGACCGTTATCGGCAATGACCTTACCGTGTGAGAGCCTCTGTACTACACCGGTTGCCGCCTGGTCGCGCTGATCGAGATCCCGCCGGCCTGGATCGATCTTTCCGCCGGCACCGTCACCATCCGAAGCCTGAAGAAGCGGCCCGACAGCAGCGGGGCTCCGAAGATCGTCTACAGGGCCGTTCCCGTTCCGGCCGAGTATCTGGACACGCTCAACATCGCCTTTGGCATCCGCGAGGCGCAGAGGACGAAGAAACGGGCAACAGTGCCGATATGGCCGATGACCAGGCAAAGGTGGCAGATCGCCAAGGCCGTCATGATCGAAGCCGGGATCCCCGACGCGCCGCACAGGACGCCGAAAGGACTGCGGCACGGGTTCGGCGTCAATGCGATCCTGAAGAACGCGCCCTTGAACCTGCTGCAGAAATGGCTTGGCCATGCCGATGTGAAAACGACCGCGATCTATGCCGATGCGATCGGCCAGGAGGAACAGCAAATTGCAACACGGATGTGGGATTAGATGTTGGCTCACGCTTGTGGTGGGCTGGCACCACGGCGCGCAACCCGCCTTGTCAGTGACCAAAATCGCCGCGGTCAAATGGTTCAATATCATCGCCCGAGGCTCTAATGTCGGCAAAAAATCAACTGGAGCCGTAAACCAGGTCAGGCAGCCACAGCACCAACGATGGCACGAAGGTCAAAAGCAGCAAGATCCCCAACAGCGGCACCAAAAATGGCAGCGTCGCGCGCACGCATTGTTCAAACGGCACTTTTGAAACACGGGACAGCACGAAAAGCACCATACCCACTGGTGGCGTCAGCAGACCCAGCATCAGGTTCAAGATGACGATGATACCCAAGTGGACCGGGTCGATTCCAAATTGAGTGGCCACGGGCATCAATACCGGAACAAGGATCGAGATCGCGGCGATGGTCTCCATGAACAGGCCTACGATCAAAACCACAGCCATGATCAGCAGCAGCACGACCACTTTGCTCTCGGTAAAGGACAGAACAAATTCCGCGAACTGCGACGCCACCTGATTTGTCGTCAGAATCCAGGCGAAAACCGCCGCCGCACCCACGATCATCATGATCGCTGCCGTTGTCTCGATGGTTTCCAGCGAAATGACCGCCAGCTTGCGAATTGTCAGCGTGCGATACACCAACGTACCGAGGATCAACGCATAGGCCGCTGCGCCAATGGCGGCTTCGGTCGGCGTGAATGCTCCGGAAACAATACCACCTACGATAATGACGGGCGTCAGCAACGGGAGGATTGCTGATTTGAAACGCGAGACGATAGTCGTGGGGCTAAAGCTGGCGTCACGCGGATAACTGCGCTTGCGCGACCTCCACCACACCATGGCTGACAGCGCCAAAGCCATCAGCAGGCCCGGCACAATGCCAGCCAGAAAGAGTTGGCCGATGGAAACCGACGCCATCACGCCAAAGATTACAAGCGGCAGTGAAGGCGGGATGATCGGCCCTATGGTTGAGGACGCCGCGGTAACGCCAACACTGAAATCGTCATCATAGCCTGCCTCTCGCATGGCTTTGATCTCGATGGCTCCCAGCCCTCCTGCATCGGCGACTGCGGCCCCTGACATGCCCGCAAAGATGATACTGGCCCCGATATTAACGTGCCCTAACCCACCGTGCATCCAACCGACAATAGCGCGCGCAAAGCCAAAGATCCGAGCAGTGATCCCAGCTGAGTTCATCAGCGCGCCAGCCAAGATAAAGAACGGGATGGCCAACAATGGGAAGCTGTCCATGCCGTTGACCATGTTGTGCATCAACAGCACCGGCGGCAGGCCGGAATACAGGATGTACGCAAACGAAGAAAGCGCAAGCGCAAACGCGATTGGCACCCGCATCAACATCAGGCCGAACAGGGATACAAAGAGAATGATCAGTCCCATTTGTCGCCCTCGCGAATCAGCTGCTTAAGGCGTGTGAGAATCTGAACGGCTACAACCCCCAGATTTCCAACTGCCAGCACCATTACGGCGGTGTACAGATAGTATTTGGGGAAGGGCAGCGACACCATTTGTTGAAACGAGGTCCGTTGGATCAACTCAGACGCCGACCATACGATCACGGCAAACAGAACGAACGTAACGACCAGAGCAAAGAGATGCACCAGTCCAAGCTTGGGTCCATAGTATTTATCGACGAATTCCAACACGATATGGCTGCCAACAGCCTGACACCGAATGGCTCCGGCAAAGCCCAGCACAATCAGCAGATACCGTGCCGCTTCTTCCGTCCACGCAATGGAATCGTTGAGAACATAACGTGTGAAAAACTGCAGGAAGACCACGCCGAACAGCAGGCCAAACAAAGCAAGCAGGCCCCAATCTGCCAAGGTGATGCGATAATTCTGAAAATGGGCGTCGTCTTCGGCGGCGAGGGCGTCAAAGTCGATTTCGGGCGGGGTTTGGGACATCAGGGCATACCTCGTGCGTGAAGTCCGGACCCGGCATATGGCCGGGTCCGGACTTCACGGATTATTCCTGAATCGCCTGCAGGCGCTCGAACGTATCGGTATCCCAAGGCACAGAGTCGCCGGCCAGAAGAGGCGCAACAGCTTCCATAAAGGGCGCACGGTCCACTTCGTTGACGGCCACGCCCTGTTCACGGAACCAATCTGCCAGTTCGGCTTCAGACTGGACGATTTCATCAGAAGTGGCCGAAGCCGCTTCGGCCAGCGCATCCAGAAGCGCTGGAGCATCGTCGCCCATCTTGGCCAAGGTCACCGGTGAGACCACAACGGCCAGCGAATTGGTGATGTGACCCGTCAGGTTGATGTTCGTCTGCACCTCATAGAACTTCTTGAACTGGATGGTTGGCAGCGGATTTTCCTGGGCATCCACCACTCCCTGCTGCAGCGCCAGATACACTTCGGCAAACGCCATGGGTGTGGGGTTCGCACCGGTGGCTTTCGGGAACATCTGATAGGCAGGAGCGTTAGGCGTGCGGATTTTCAGGCCTTCCATATCGGCTGGCGAAAGGATCGGCTTGTTGGAGGTCACGTGACGCGCACCATAATAGGTCATGGTCGCAATCGTATTGCCGGAGATCTTCTTGTATTCCTCGGCCATCTCGGAAAACAGGTCCGAATTCACATAGGCTTTCCAGTGCTCATAAGAGCGCATGGTGAACGGATAGTCCGAGATACTGATCGGGCCGTAGGACTGCCCCAGAAATGCAACACCGGTGTAGATCGCATCGACCGTTCCCAGTGACAGCGCTTCGTTCAGCGCAGCTTCCTTGCCAAGTTGAGAGGCCGGGAAAACCTCCATCGTGTAGCGGCCATCGGTTTTTTCCTTCAGCAGTTCCGCAGCTCTTTCAGCCGCTGCATGGTACGGGGTCGATGCCTCGTATACATGCCCAAACCGCAGGACATCCTGTGCTAGACCCGTGGTTGCGCTAATAGCAAGCAAACATACTGCACCCACCAGTGACTTGTTGAAGTTCTTCATTTTTTCTCCTCCTAGTTAAGTTTTCCGTCCGTCAATTTTCAGATTGGCAAAAACGGCACTGATCAGTTCGCTGCCAATTCGGGCAAGAACTGGAAATCCCTGAGCGTGTCGGGTTTTATTTCGATCGAAAAACCGGGCTGATCCGGGGCCATGTAAGCACCGTTTTTCACAATGCAGGGCGCTACGAAGTGCTCATGCAGATGGTCCACATACTCAATGCGTTTGTTGTCTTTCTCGCCCGAGATGGCGATGTAATCGATCATCGACATGTGTTGAACATATTCGCACAGGCCGACGCCCCCGGCATGGGGCCAGACCGGTAGATCGTACTTCGCCGCCATCAACATGACGGCCAGCACCTCGTTCAGTCCTCCCATCCGGCAACCGTCAATCTGAACAATGTCGATTGCACCTTCTTTGATGAACTGCTTGAATACAATTCGGTTCTGACACATTTCACCAGTCGCGACTTTGACCGGCGCCACGCCCTCCCGAATGACTTTGTGACCGAGCACGTCATCTGGACTGGTGGGCTCTTCGATAAAAAACGGACGGGCAAAGGACAGCGCTTTGACCCAATCGATAGCCTCATCGACCTCCCACACCTGATTGGCGTCGATCATGATGTTCATGTCCTCACCCAGAACCTCACGAGCGATGGTCAAACGGCGAACGTCGTCCTCCAGATTTCGGCCCACTTTGAACTTGGTATGGGTAAAACCAGCCTCTTTTGCCTCACGGCACAAACGACGAAGTTTCTCGTCGGAATACCCCAACCAGCCAGCCGAAGTCGTGTAGCACGGGTAACCTTCAGCTTTCAGTTTTTTGATCCGCTCCTGTTTGCCAGGTTCCGCCGCGCGCAGCATGGCAAGCGCTTCATCCGGCGTGATCGCATCGGTCAGATACCGGAAGTCAACAAGGCGCACAATCTCTTCGGGGCTCATGTCGCCGACCAGTCGCCAGACGGGTTTTCCGGCTTCTTTCGCCCACAAATCCCACACGGCATTCACGACTGCGCCAGTCGCCAAATGGATTGCGCCTTTGTCCGGACCGATCCAGCGCAACTGGCTGTCACCGGTAATGTGACGCCAGAACCGCCCCATGTCTTCGGTGATCCATCTGAGTTCCAACCCGGTAACCAACGCGCCAAGCGCCTTGATCGCCGTAACGCAGATTTCATTGCCACGCCCGATGGTGAAGGTCAGGCCGTGGCCTTCATGCGCCCCATTGGTTTCCAACACCACATGGGCGGCGGAGTAGTCCGGATCGGGGTTCATCGCGTCCGACCCATCCAGGCTGTCCGACGTCGGGAACCGCAGGTCACACGTCCGAAGACCGGTGATGCGGGTCATGCGCTTGCGACCACTTTCTGATGCTGGACACCCAACCCCTCGATGCTCAACTCCATGTGGTCGCCGGGCTTCATATAGGTCTGCGGGTTTTGCCCCATACCCACACCCGGAGGCGTCCCGGTCGAGATCACGTCCCCCGGTTGCAGCGACATGAATTGCGAAAGATGTGAAATCACCATGGCCACATCGAAATGCATGGTTCTGGTCGAGCCGTCCTGATAACGATGGCCGTTGACCTCAAGGTACATTGACAAATTCTGCGGATCCGGCACCTCATCCCGCGTCACCAGCCATGGGCCGATGGGACCGAAGGTGTCGGCCGATTTGCCTTTGGCCCATTGGCCCGCCCGATGGAGCTGGAAATCACGCTCCGAAAGGTCATTCACCACGCAATATCCCGCTACATGGTCCAGCGCGTTTTCAACATCGACATATTTGGCGTGCTTGCCGATCACGACACCGAGTTCGACCTCCCAGTCGGCCTTAACCGAGCCGCGGGGAATTTCCACCGTGTCGTCAGGACCGCAGATCGCAGAGGTGGCCTTGAAAAAGATCACCGGCTCCTCTGGAAGCTCCATTCCGCTTTCAGCAGCGTGATCGGCATAGTTCAGGCCAATGCAGATGAACTTGCCAACCTGGCCAACACAAGCCCCAATGCGCGGCGACCCCTCAACCACGGGAAGGTCATCGACATCCAGTGTGCGGATCATATCGAGATTGGCATCCGACAGAGCCTCTCCCGCAATGTCACCCACATTGCCAGACAGATCACGGATCGCGCCATTTTCATCCAGCAGGCCAGGTTTTTCTTGCCCAGCCGAACCGTAACGCAGCAGCTTCATGTCAAAATTCCCCTAATCAAACGGTCCAGCCGCCATCGATGGCAAAGGTCTGACCTGTGGTAAATTTCGCCTCGTCGCTGGCCAGATAAACGGCCAACGCGGCAATCTCCTCGGCATCGCCGATGCGGCCCATGGGCTGACGGGCAATGAATTCTTTCAAAGCTTGTTCATAGTTGCCGCTGGCACGCAGGCGGTCATGAAGGCTGGGACTATCGACTGTGCCGGGACAGATCGCATTACAGCGGATACCCTTGGTGACAAAATCAGCGGCAACGGATTTGGTCAGGCCGATCACAGCCGCCTTTGACGCGCAATACGCGAAGCGATTCGGCACGCCTTTCATAGAGGATGCGACCGAAGACATGTTGATGATCGACCCACCACCGCATTCCAACATGCCTGGCAGAACCAGTTTGGCCAGCCGGTACATGGCCTTGACGTTCAGGTCGAAACTGAAATCCCACTGTTCGTCGTCACATTCCAGTATCGAACCCGCACCCACAAAGCCGGCGCAGTTAAACAGTACGTCCAGCTGTCCGACTTTTGAGACGGTTTCGGCCACCGCATTTGCGTCGGTCACATCCAATTTGAGAGCCGTGACCCTGTCCAGGTCTGCCAACTCAGCCAGTTTCGCATCGTTGATGTCGCATGCGACGATGTCTGCGCCCTCGGCCAGATAGCCTTCAACACAAGCGCGCCCGATCCCTTGTCCGGCAGCGGTTATCAAAGTTCTTTTTCCGGCCAAGCGGTCGCCTGTGCGTTTCACAATGTCCTCGCTCCAAATGAGAGGATTTGCGAGAGGGACCGGGTCGCTTCAAAAGCTCTCGCCACCCACAACTGAGGCTGGGCTGGCAGGGTTCCAGATAGCCGTATCAATGGGCCTCCTCAAACCAGCTGCAACCCGATCCTCCTCAACG
>NZ_CFHWAF010000128.1:0-12982 GCF_984452065.1 Hoeflea sp.
CAGCCCATAAGGGTCAAGCCGTGGCGTGTCCGGCCGCGGCGGCGCGACGCGAATGGCCTTGACCTGCTGCGCCATGCGCTTTCGGTGCGCGTCCCAGAGGGACCGGGCAAAAGGGTCTTCCGATTCAAGTATATCGGACTGGACCGCCAGCGCCTGGTGAACAATGGCGTTGTCTTTCTCAAGGCGCCGAAGCGCCGGTCTGCTGCCCGGCCAGCGAATGCCGCGCAACGCGATCAGGGAGGCGAGAAATCCGAGGGCAAACAGGCCGGCCGTCGCAATGCGCAACCAATCCGGCACCAGCCGGAAATATCCGAGCCAGGACAGCGCGGCGAACAGGGCGGCAACCCCGATCGCCGGCAGCAGCCGGGGCCACAGGCTCTCGCAGAAAAGGATGAACTGGGTGGCACGCGTGCGCACGCTGATGCGCCGCAGCAAAGCCTGCCCGGTCGAGTGGTCCTGCGGTTTCGGTGCCGCCATGGGTGTCGAATCCTCCTGATATCAGGATAAAAGGATAGCATCCTTTGCGGCAAAGGCGAGACGGGGCAACAAATTATGAGCGGAAAGCCTGCGGAATCCGCCCTCCCGGAACGGCCTTGCCGGCCGTTCAAAGCCAGTCAGGAAGGGAATCCAGGCCGATCAGGTCCTCATAGGTCGGGCGCGGCCTGACCACATGAAACTCGCCGCCATTGACGAGGACTTCAGGCACGAGCAGCCGGGAATTATAGGTTGAAGACTGCACGGCGCCATAAGCCCCGGCGGAGTTGATGGCGATGAGATCGCCGGCTGTCATCGCCGGGAGCGTGCGGTCCTTGGCGATATAGTCTCCGCTTTCACAGACCGGTCCGACGATATCGACAGGCATGTTCGGCGTGTCCGGGTCCGGTACGGCAACCGGCCGGATGTCGTGCCAGGCTTCATAGAGGGTCGGCCGGATCAGGTCGTTCATGGCCGCGTCGACGATCAGGAACGTCTTGGAGCCGGTTTCCTTCACGTAAATGATCTCGCTGACCAGGATGCCGGCATTGCCGGCGATCATTCGTCCGGGCTCAAAAACCACCTTGCAGTTCAGCGATTTCAGGTTTTCCAGCACGACATCGGCATAGGCCTGCGGATCGGGCGGCGGGTTGTTGTCGTCGCGATAGGGAATGCCGAGGCCGCCGCCGACATCGACGTGGTCGATCGCATGACCGGCCTCACGCAGGCGGGCGACAAGCGTTTGCAACAGCTTGAAGGCGTCGTCATAGGGCTTAAGTTCAGTGATCTGGCTGCCGATATGCAGATCGATGCCGGTCACCTCTATGCCGGGAAGCTCGGCGGCATGCGCGTAAACGGATTCCGCATCGCGCCAGGAAATGCCGAACTTGTCTTCCTTCTTTCCGGTGGAGATCTTCGCATGGGTCTTCGCATCGACATCCGGGTTGATGCGAAAGGAAACGGGTGCGGTGCGGCCGAGATGTGCCGCCCGCTGGCTGATCATCTCCAGTTCGGGCCGCGATTCGATATTGAAGCACAAAATCCCGACATTCAGCGCGAAGTCGATTTCCCGGACGGTCTTGCCGACGCCTGAAAAAACAATCCTGTCGGCCGGTATCCCGGCGGCCAGAGCCCTGCGCAATTCTCCTTCGGAGACCACATCCGCGCCGGCCCCGAGCCCTGCGAGCGTTGCCAGGACCGCCTGGTTCGAATTCGCCTTCATGGCATAGCAGACAAGCGCGTCGATATCCGCGAAGGCCTCGGCGAACACCCGGTAGTGGCGGGTCAGCGTGGCGGTTGAATAACAATAGAAGGGCGTGCCGACCGATCGTGCGATCTCGGCAGTGCTGACGTCCTCGGCATGGAGGATGCCGTCCCTGTATTCAAAATGATTCACCGGCCCGCCGCCTACTGGATGAGCGGGTCGAGAATGAAACGGCGCTCGGGAACGGTTTTTTCCTTCTCGTCCGGATCCTCGACCATGTCGCGGGGCGGCGGCACTTCAAGCGGACCCTTGCGTCCGCAGCCGGCGGCTACCAGTCCGATCAATACTAGAAACATCGCAGCTTTGGCGGCAGATGTGGCGTTCATGGAGCGCTCGCAAATATCCGGAATGTCTGAGTGCAGGTCTTTTAGAGCAAGTCAGGTCTAAATTGAAGCATTTGATGGCGGAAAATCGGTTCATTCGGCAAGGCGCGTCGCGCAGCGCGATGTGGGGCATCGGGCAAGCGGCGCAACGGTGAGCCCGTCTCGTGCAATCGTCCAGTGGACGATTGCGAGGGCGAACGATGGGCCGATTTTCCCCACCCTTGAAAGGAAGAGGATATTGGAAAATACCGTTGAATGGGCCGGGCGATTTTGTCCTCTGACTGCGTTGGCTCGCGCTTGTGGTGGGATAGCACCACCGCACGCAACCCGCCTTGTCAGAGACCAAAATCGCCACGGTCAAATGCTTCAATTTAGACCTGACTTGCTCTGAACCGTTTCGGCGCCAATGTGCACCCTGTTTGTGCAGCTTTCCGGATCGCTACAGGCGCTCGCGCCACCAGGCGATCTGCGCGCGCACATTGTCCGGCGCCGTGCCGCCGAAGCTCTTGCGGCTTGCAACCGAGGCCTCGACGGTGAGGACCGAATAGACATCTTCGCTGATGGACGGGTTCAGCTTGCGCAATTCCGCAAGCGGCAGGTCGGACAGTTCGCAGCCGCGCTCCTCGGCCAGCGCCACGGCGCGCCCGGTCACGTGATGGGCATCGCGGAACGGCAATCCGGCCTCGCGCACCAGCCAGTCGGCAAGATCCGTCGCGGTGGAATAGCCCGACCCGGCGGCCTGTTTCATGCCGTCGGCGAGAACCTCCATATCGGCGACCATCCCGGTCATCGCCGCAATCGCCAGTTCCAGCGTTTCGGCCGCATCGAAGACCTGTTCCTTGTCCTCCTGCATGTCCTTCGAATAGGCGAGAGGAAGCCCTTTCATGACGGTCAGCAGGGCGATCAGGGCGCCGTTGACGCGCCCGGTCTTGGCGCGCACGAGTTCGGCGGCGTCCGGATTCTTCTTCTGCGGCATGATCGAGGAGCCGGTTGAGAAGGCATCGGACAGACGGACAAAGCCGAATTGCGGTGTCGACCATATGACGATTTCCTCGGCCAGACGCGACAGATGGGTTCCGCAAATGGCCGCCATGCCGAGGAATTCGAGCGCAAAGTCGCGGTCGGAAACGGTGTCGATCGAGTTGCGCGTCGGTGTCGAGAAACCAAGCGCCTCAGCCGTTGCCTGCCGGTCTATCGGGAAACCCGTGCCGGCAAGCGCCGCCGCGCCGAGCGGGCATTCGTCGAGCCGGACAAGCGCGTCGTGCACGCGTGAACGGTCGCGGCCGAACATTTCGACATAGGCCATGCAGTGATGGCCGAAGGTGACGGGTTGCGCGGTCTGCAGATGCGTGAAACCAGGCATGACGGTGTCGGCATGTTCTTCGGCGCGGTCGAGGAATGCGGCGATCAGCCGGGAAAGCGCCCTTCGCGTCTTTTCAAGCTCGGCGCGGACCCACATGCGAAAATCGAGCGCGACCTGATCGTTGCGCGAGCGGGCCGTGTGCAGCCGCCCGGCAGCCGGGCCGATCAGGTCGGACAGCCGGGCTTCGATATTCATGTGAATGTCCTCCAGCCGCCGCGAGAATTCAAAGCCGCCGCTCTCTATTTCTGACAATATCGTGTTCAGGCCCTGCACAATCTTGTCACGATCGTCTGAGCTTATTATGCCAGTGCTGGCCAGCATGTCGGCATGGGCCAGCGAGCCGCGGACATCCTCGGCGTAGAGTTTCCGGTCGAAGTCGATGGACGCGTTGATGTCTTCCATGATCGCGTCGGGACCGGAGGCGAAGCGTCCGCCCCACATCTGGTTGGAGGATTTGCCGTTCATGTGTCAGTCAGCTCCGGAGATGACATAAATGTCGGACCAAAAAAGCAGAAACCTCACAGTCTTCGCGATTGTTGGCGCCGCTGTTGTCCTGGCCGTCGTGGCCGTTCTGGCTGCGGTATACGTGAACGATGCGCCCTATGGCAACAATTCCGATGGCGCGGACGCCACGGCGACTGCCTCCATTGCCGCGTGCTCCCCGTCCATTGAACTGGCAAAGGCGCTGCAGCCATTCGCCACGGGTGACGTTGCGGCCATGGCCTCGGCATCGGAGCCGAAGTCGCTTGCCGCGCTGGCGTTCAATTCGCCGCAGGGAGAGCCGATGACCGTCGGCGATATGTCCGGAAAGACACTGCTGATCAATCTGTGGGCGACCTGGTGTGCGCCCTGCCGGGAAGAGATGCCGGCGCTCGACGAACTGCAAAGCGCCATGGGCAGCGACGCGTTCGAGGTCGTCGCCATCAATATCGACCAGGGCGACGACAGCAAGCCGACCGCGTTTCTGCAAGAGATCGGCGTCGGCAGCCTCGCCTTTTACCGGGACAACACGATGGGCATCTTCAACGATCTGAAAAAGGAAGGCCTTGCATTCGGCTTGCCGGTGACGCTGCTTGTCGACGAAAGCGGCTGTCTCGTCGCCAATATGAACGGCCCGGCGCATTGGTCGAGCGACGATGCCAAAGCCTATGTCGGGGCTGCTCTTTCGAACCGGCAACAGCCGTCTTCATAGACGTTTCGCAGAACCGATCGCCGAGCGAGCGGGCCGGGGGCGTAGCCTTACCGGGTCGGGACCGGCTCCTCGCCGCGATAATCGTAGAAGCCGCGGCCGGTCTTGCGACCGAGCCAGCCGGCCTCGACATATTTCACCAGCAGCGGGCAGGGCCGGTATTTGGAGTCCGCGAGGCCGTCGTAGAGCACCTGCATGATCGACAGGCAGGTGTCGAGGCCGATGAAGTCGGCGAGCTGCAGCGGGCCGATCGGGTGGTTGGCGCCGAGTTTCATGGATGTGTCGATGGCTTCGACCGTACCGACGCCCTCATAGAGCGTGTAGATCGCCTCATTGATCATCGGAAGCAGGATGCGGTTGACGATGAAGGCCGGGAAATCCTCCGCCACGGTCACCGTCTTGTCGAGGGAGACGACGAATTCCTTTGCCGTATCGAAGGTGATGTCGACTGTCGCGATGCCGCGCACCAGTTCGACGAGGCGCATGACCGGAGCCGGGTTCATGAAGTGAATGCCGATGAAGCGCTCCGGGCGGTCGGTCGCCGAGGCGAGTCGGGTGATCGACAGCGACGAGGTGTTGGTGGCCAAAATGGCCTCCGGGTTCAGAACCGGGCACAGATTGGCGAATATCTTGCGCTTGACCGTTTCGTCTTCCGTCGCCGCCTCGATCACAATGTCCAGCGACGCGAGGTCCTCAACGGCCGGGGCCGCCACGATGCGCCCGATCGCCTTGTTGCGGTCGGCCTCCTTCAAGGTGCCGGCCGAAACCTGGCGGGCCATGTTGCCGTTGATCGTCGCCAGCCCGTCCTTGATGCGTTCCTCGGAAACGTCGTGCAGATGGATGTCGTATCCGGCAATCGCGCAGACATGCGCAATGCCGTTGCCCATCTGACCTGCTCCGATTATTCCAACAGATTTGATCGCGTTGGCCATTTTTGTTCCGTTCTTTCGGGGTGTCGCGCGCTTATGCCCATAAACTAAATGGCCGGGCTGACAACGTCCAGCCCGGCCATCGGTTTTGCGTGACGAATCTGCCTGCGAATCGGGAGCGCTACAGCGACTTCTCCAGTTCGGGAAGGACGTCGAACAGGTCGGCGACAAGGCCGTAATCGGCAACCTGGAAGATCGGTGCCTCCTCGTCCTTGTTGATCGCGACGATCACCTTGGAATCCTTCATGCCGGCGAGATGCTGAATGGCGCCGGAGATGCCGCAGGCGATGTAAAGGTCCGGTGCGACCACCTTGCCGGTCTGACCGACCTGCCAGTCGTTGGGCGCGTAACCGGCATCGACCGCCGCGCGCGACGCGCCGACGGCGGCCCCGAGCTTGTCGGCCACCGGAAGGATGACTTCCTGGAACTTTTCCTCCGAACCGAGGGCCCGTCCGCCGGAAATGATCACCTTCGCCGAGGTCAGTTCGGGACGGTCGCTTTCCGACAACTTTTCCTCGACAAAGCTCGAAAGCCCGGGATTGTCGGCCGCCGACACCGTCTCGACCGATGCCGAACCGCCTTCGCCGGCCGCGTTGAAGCCGGCGGTGCGCACGGTGATGACCTTCTTGGCGTCGGTCGCCTGCACGGTCTGGATCGCATTGCCGGCGTAAATCGGACGCTTGAAGGTATCGGCGCTCACCACGTCGGTGATGTCCGAGACCTGCATGACGTCCAGAAGGGCGGCCACCCGCGGCATCACGTTCTTGCCGGTGGTCGTTGCCGCGGCCACAAGGGCGTCATAGTCGCCGGCAAGCGCGACCATCAGCGCGGCGGTCGGCTCGGCGAGGCTGTATTCCAGTTCGTCCGCCTCGGCCAGAAGGACCCTTGACACGCCCTCCAGCTTCGCGGCCTCGTCGGCGACGGCCTTGGCGTTTTTGCCTGCAACCAGCACATGGACATCGCCGCCCATCTGAGCAGCGGCGGAAAGCGCCTTGGCGGTCTGATCGGAAAGGGACGCGTTGTCGTGTTCCGCAAGAAGAAGAGTGGTCATGCGTGTGATCCTTTCCTTAAAGTACGCCGGCTTCGTTCTTTAGCTTGTCGACCAGCTCGGCAACGTTTTCGACCTTCACGCCCGCCTTGCGGCCTTCCGGCTCTTCGGTGGTCAGCACCTTCAGGCGCGGCGCGGTGTCGACGCCGTAGTCGGCGGTGGTCTTCTTGTCCAGCGGCTTCTTCTTCGCCTTCATGATGTTCGGCAGTGACGCATAACGCGGCTCGTTGAGCCGCAGGTCCGTCGTGACAACCGCGGGAAGCGCGATCTCGACGGTCTGGAGACCGCCGTCGACTTCACGGGTCACGGACGCCTTGCCGTCGCCGATTTCGATATCGGATGCGAATGTTGCCTGCGACCAGCCAAGCAGTGCCGCGAGCATCTGTCCGGTCTGGTTGGCGTCGTCGTCAATGGCCTGCTTGCCGACGATGACGAGACCCGGATCCTCCTCGGCAACGACCGCCCTGAGAATCTTGGCAACGGCAAGCGGCTCGACCGTGTCGTCCGTCTGGACCAGGATGCCGCGATCGGCGCCCATGGCGAGAGCGGTGCGGATGGTTTCCTCGGCCTTGGCCGGTCCGATGGAGACGGCGACGATTTCCTCGACCTTGCCGGCCTCTTTCAGCCGGATCGCCTCTTCGACCGAAATCTCGTCAAACGGGTTCATGGACATCTTGACGTTCGCGAGCTCAACACCCGAGCCATCGGGCCGGACGCGGATCTTGACGTTGTAGTCGACGACCCGTTTTACTGGGACCAGAACTTTCATTCGCTTACCTTTCTCAAATCGTGCGCAGGACTGTGCACATCCGGCGTGTCCGGTGCTGGCTGGATGGCGACATGGTCATGTCCATTTCTGGCCAAAAACATCCGGCTTATTTGAAATATCGAGCCTCTCGGCAGTCACATATCTGCAAGTGGCCTTGTCGGTCAATTGCGTTTGTGCCGCATGGATATGATTTCACCCGTTCGGCGGGACGGCGCCGGTATCAGCGGCCCCAGCGCCTTTTGACCTGCGGAACGGGAGAACCGCGTCGTACCACGGCGCGCGGCGAGACGATCTGACGGTCGAACAGCGGCACGTCGCGTCTTTTCAGAAGGACGACAAGGATGGCGCCGGCGACAATGCCGCCCACATGCGCGGCCCAGGAGACTGCTCCGTCACGGTCGGCAACCACCATCACGAACTGGTATCCGACCCATATCAGCAGCGGCACGAAGGCCGGCAGCGGTAACGGAATGCGCCACAGAACCAGAATCCAGAGTTTGACCCGCGGATGCAGGATCAGATAGGCGGCGACCACGCCGGCAACCGCGCCGGACGCACCGATGAGCGGCGCTTCGGACCCGGCATTGACGAGGCCATGGGCCAGAGCGCCGGCCGCCGCGCAGGCCAGGTAAAAGATCAGAAACCGGACATGGCCGAGCGCATCCTCGATATTGTCGCCGAAGACCCAGAGGAAAACCATGTTGCCGGCAAGATGCATGAAATTGGCATGCAGGAACGCATAGGTGATGTAGGTCGCGGTTTCGGGGACAAGCGTCAGACCCGGGGCAAGCTCCGCCGGACCGAGGGCCACGGCGGGTATGAAACCCAGTCCGAGGACCGCCGCCGTCGTCAGTTCGCCGCTGGCGCCGCTCAATGCGGTCGCAATCCACAGCAGCACGTTGACCGCAATGATCGTCAGGGTGACATATTGACGGTCGATATGGTCGAGGTCGTTGCGGTCGTTGAGCGGTATGAACATCGCGGTTTACCGGTTTTTGCCCGGCACCCACAGAACGTCGGCGCGGCCGTTGTCGTTGGCGCAGCGCGCGGCGACAAAGAGAAGATCGGAAACGCGATTGATGTAACGCAGGCCCTCGGCGTTCACATGGGCGCCGGTGCCGGCCAGTTCGACCATGATCCTTTCCGCCCTGCGGGCAACCGTCCGCGCCAGGTGGAGTGCCGCGGCGGCGGGCGAGCCGCCGGGCAACACAAAGGACGTCAGCGGATCGAGATCCGCGTTGAGCCTATCGATCTCCGTTTCGACACGGACGACCTGCTGCGCGGTGACGCGCAGCGGCTCGTAATCGGGTTTCCTGCCATTGTCCGGTGTTGCCAGATCGGCCCCGAGGTCGAAAAAATCGTTCTGCAGGCGGGCCAGCATATCGTCGAGCGCGGGAAGGGCGGTGGTGTGCAGGCGGGCCATGCCGATACAGGCATTGGCTTCGTCCACGGTCCCGAAGGCCTCGACGCGCAGATCGTTCTTGGCGCAGCGCTCGCCGGTGCTCAGTCCCGTGGTGCCGTCATCGCCGGTGCGCGTGTAGATCTTGTTTAGCTTGACCAAAACCTTCTCCCAGAATCTAGCGGCCGCCGCCGGTGAGCCACAATACAACCACGATCAGCACGACGGCAATAAATTGCAGAAGCACGCGGAGCTGCATGAGCTTGTTGGACAGATTGCCCGAGCCGCCGCGCATCATGTTGAACAGGCCCCGGATGAGCACGAAAACGACGGCGGCCATCGCCACCAGTGCCAGATAGTAGAAAAACGATGCCATTTTTGTTCCTGCTTTGGCGCTAGCGATTCCGGAGGAGGCGGTAGAATACGCTTGGCGGAAGAATTCGTTTCATCAGGATCGCAATCCTTGCGGGCCGGGTGATGACATAATGGGGCCTGGGCCGCCGGCTTTCCAGTGCGCGTTTGAGCACGGCGTAGACGGCATCGGGCTTGAGCTTGCTTGTGGAGCGCACGCCGCCTTGCCGGAGCCGCTGCATTTCCCGTTGATAGTGTTCCCGGTGAATGGATGCACCGACGTCGACATGGCGTTCAATATAGGTCAGCGCATTGATTGCGAATTTCGATTCGATCGGGCCCGGTTCAATCAGGCTCAGATGGATATCCGTGCCCGCAAGTTCGTGCCGCAGCGTGATTGACAGACCCTCCAGAGCGAACTTGGAAGCGTTGTAGGCGCCGCGAAAGCGCAAGGGAACGAGACCCAGGATCGAGGAGCACTGCACGATGCGCCCGTGCCCCTGATCCCGCATGACGGGAACGATACGCCGGGTCAGCTCGTGCCAGCCGAAGAAATTGGCCTCGAACTGCTCGCGCAGCACGTCGGTGCTGAGGTCCTCGACCGCGCCCGGCTGGCCGTAGGCACCGTTGTTGAAGAGGGCGTCGAGCGTTCCGCCGGTGGCTTCAAGAACGTCCTGCGCCAGTTTTGCGATGCTTTCGGGCTCGCGATAGTCGAGATAGAAGGCATCGAAACCGTCCTGTTTCAGCGCCTCGATATCCTCTGCCTTGCGGGCCGTGGCAAATACCCGCCAGCCATCGTCCCGCAAGGCGCGGGCGCAATAGGCGCCGATGCCCGAGGAGCATCCGGTCACAAGAATGGTTTTGCTTTTCGACATGAAGGCCCGGTCCGTGCTGTCAGTCCCTCGCCCGGGACCGAATGGAGATAAGCTGTCTAGAGCGTGTCTTGTTTAAATGGAAACATTTGACCGCGGCGATTTTGTTCTCTGACAAGGCGGGTTGCGCGCCGTGGTGCCAGCCCACCACAAGCGTGAGCCAACGCAGTCAGAGGGCAAAATCGCCCGGCCCATTCATCTATGTATTGCAATGCGATAGTCCTTTCCGGGGTGGGGAAAATCGGCCCATCGGTGTTGTTGCGCCTTACCTGTTTGTTCAGCGCCAAAGGCTGTGTGATGGTGCCTTGCCGAGTAAACCGATTTTCCGCCATCAAATGTTTCCATTTAAACAAGACACGCTCTAGCGTCTGCGTGACGTCTTTGACAAGCAGCAGCACGGCTTGCCATCAATAAGTTGTTCTGCACACGAGCGCGGTTTGCTATGCAGGCTTCAGGCGCCGGGCTGCGATCGGCCGGCGCGGAACGGGCAAAACGGAGAGTTTGCATGACGGCAGGGTATCTGTGGAGGATCGTTCGCGGCGCCGTCGTCCACTTCAACCGGGACGACGGCTGGGCGATGGCCAGCCATGTGGCGCTGTCGACGCTGCTCGCCATTTTCCCCTTCCTGATCTTCGCCACCTCTCTTGCGAGTTTTGTCGGCGCGGATGCCTTTGCCGATACGGCCGTCCATATCGTCTTCGATACCTGGCCGAAATCGATTGCCGAACCGATATCGCAGCAGGTCCTGACCGTGCTGACGGTCAATCGCGGAGGCGTTCTGACCGTGTCGGTCCTGGCCGCCGCGTTCTTCGCGTCAAACGGTGTCGAGGCGCTGCGCGTCTCACTCAACAGGGCGTACCGGGTTACCGATCGTCGCTCGATCTTCTTCAACCGCGCGCAAAGCCTCGGCTTTGTCGTGATCGCGGCGCTCATCCTTCTGGCAATCAGTTTCCTGCTCGTGCTGGCACCGCTTCTCACGGATGCGATGCGCCGCTGGCTGCCCTGGTCGGACGATGTGATTTCGCATCTCGACAATTGGCGTCTGGTGGTCGCGGTCATCGTGCTCTTCGTCGGCCTGATTGTGTGTCACAGATGGCTGCCGGCCGGTTACAGGCCCATCCGCGCGACGCTTCCGGGCGTTTTGGTTACCATGATCTTCTGGATGGCCGGGGCGCTGCTCTTCTCGGCCTATCTGCAGCAGTTTTCGACCTATGTGGCGACCTATGCGGGGCTCGCCTCCATCATGATCGCATTGATTTTCCTCTACATTGTCGCGGCGATCTTCATCCTTGGGGCCGAGCTCAATGCCTCTATCCTCGCCGAGGCGCAGTAACACCGCAAATCCCGACCCCGGGCGGTATTTTCCAGACCCTTAAAAAACCGCCGAATCCATTGAAAGAGCATTAACCGCGCTTCCCGGAAACCCGCAAAATCGATGGGTTTTGGAGTATTATCCGCTTCGGACAAATGAATTGTCACGCGGAGCTACTTGTGTGGTGTGGGCGATATCAAGTCTCGGCGTCTGCAAATGACGGAGCATGGACATGTTTACATTCCTGTCACCGGAATTGGCCTACGCGCTGATTTTCGCGTGTGTCATGATCTGGTTTTTCGCCGGTCATGCCATGGACAGCATAATGGGGACGATCGGCTTCGGCGTGTTTGGCAACATGATCGTGATGGCAGCCGGCCAGGCCCTCGGGATGATCCTGGTGAATATGGCCGGCCTTCCGATGAACAGTATGCAGGTGCTCGTGGCGTCGTCGTTGCTCGGCGCATTCGGGGCGCTGCTGCTGCTGGCCTTCCTGAAGCAGGTCTTTCTGCGGATTTGATGCCAGCCAAATACGGTTAAAGCAGGCAAACCGGCGTCATATCCTGGCGCCGGTTTCGCATGTTGTGATGACTTCGGCGGCGGTAAGGCCCGCATCCCTGAGCGCGCCGATGCCGGTATCGCTTCGGCTCTTTGAGAGTTTGCGTCCGTCCGCGTCGACGAGCAGCGCGTGATGGCGGTAATCCGGTTCGGGCAGATCCAGCAGCGCCTGCAGCAGCCGGTGAACGGATGTGGCGTGGAACAGGTCGTGCCCCCTGACAATTTCGGTAACACCCTGGAGCGCATCGTCGATGACGACGGAGAGGTGATAGCTGGTCGGCGTGTCCTTGCGCGCCAGGATCACGTCGCCCCAGTTTCCGGGATCGGCCCTGATGTCGCCGGTCTCGCCCAGGGGCCCGCGTCCGGCCTCACGCCAGCCGACAGGACGGCCGATCCGGGCGCGGGCGGCTTTCATGTCAAGGCGCCAGGCAAAGGGCCGGTCCGTATGCGCCAGTTCCATCCGCTCGGCGGTCGCCAGGGAGCGTTCATTGCCGGGATAGTGCGGCGCGCCGTCCGGGTCGCGCGGCCAGGTTTTCCCGGTCGTCTCATATTCGCCGACATGATCGCGGATCTGCGAGCGCGTGAGGAAGGCGGGATAGACAAGACCGGTTTCCTTCAGTCGCTCCAGCGCCGTGCGGTAATCGGCGAAGTGCTCGCTTTGCCTGCGGACCGGCTGCTCCCATGAAATGCCCAGCCATTGCAGGTCCGCCATGATCCGCTCTTCAAAATCCGGCGTGCACCGCTGCGTGTCGATATCCTCCATGCGCAGCAGGAGGCGGCCGTTGCACCGTTCAGCCGCGCGTTTGTTGCACAACGCCGAATAGGCGTGTCCGAGATGAAGACGGCCATTGGGGCTGGGGGCGAAACGGAAGACGCGTGGCGCGGTCATGTCGCCAGCCTTGCCGTAAATATCATTCCGGTCGGTCCCTCTTCATTCGCTGCCGCGAGCGTTGTATTAGCAAAACACCGGCGTCGTGAACATCGCCGCAAAGGGGAGCAGGTTCCGCGGTGAGACAAGCACCGGCAAGGCGCATAGAAACGCCCGAAGATGTGACGGAAGGTCTGGCGGCCCTGGCGGTGGCCGACCCGCGCCTGACGAGCATTATCGACCGGGCCGGACCGGTGCCCCTG
>NZ_CFHWAF010000129.1:0-11304 GCF_984452065.1 Hoeflea sp.
TCTCTGAATTTCAACACGACAGTCCTTTCAGGGGTGGCGGCAAATCGGCCCATCGGCTGTGTTGCCCCGCTTGCCCGATGCACCACATCGCGCTGCGCGACGCGCCTTGCCGAGTGAACCGATTTTCCGCCATCAAATGCTTCAATCTAATCACAACGCGCTCTAGCCATGTTTTGAATGCCAATTCTATCCGGAGGCATTCTCGAAAGGTGTCTCGAAAAACACAGCTCCGGCGCAGCGATGACGGTTTTTCGCCGCAGATTCGTTCGCGGACGGGAGCCTGTTCCCGCCGATATCGGGCAGAGGTGACATTGAGAGTTGCCCTGCCCGTCTTCGGAACTTCGTCCCGGTGGCGGGGTCAAGCCGCGCTCCACCACGAGGTCTTTGCCCTTTATTCTTCAGAAAAATAAAGGAATACAGACGCTTGGCCATTTAACTAAATTGCAAGCATAATTCTTAATCCGGTTTCAAGGCTGTGATGCCCATAATTCGCGATCACTGGTGTCCCGCCGCTGTCCAGATGGCGGCGGGGCGGCAGGTGTAAACGATCCGATCTGATGGGAAAGATGGTCATGAACAAGGAAAAACTGGGCGCTGTGGGCAGGAAATTCCAGCGCGACGAGAACGGCAATTTCCTGATGATGTTCGGTCTGGCGACCGCTGCGATATTCCTGACGATTGGCCTTTCGGTCGAATATGCGCAGTCGATCAACATGAAGACGCGTGTGACCAATTCGCTGGATGCAGCGACACTGGCAACCGCGCGGGCGCTTTCAATTGGCGATATCACGCAGGCGCAGGCCGCGAGCTATCTCGAGCAGGTCTTTACTGCCAATATCGGCGTGAAAAACATCGCGGAAAGTCGGTTCAAACTCGACGACGTCACGATCGATCCGGTGGCGAACACCGTGACGGCCCAGGCGAGTTTCCATCAGGATCTGAGGTTCCTGTCGGTCGGCACGGCAAATGACAAACAGATTGTCGGCAGCCGGTCGGCCGCCACCTACGGTATCTCCGATATCGAAGTGGCAATGGTGCTCGATATCACCGGATCCATGAAGGGTCCGAAGATCACGGCGTTGAAGCAGGCGGCCAATCTGGGTGTCGAAGAACTTCTGAGCGTCAACTCGCCGACGGACACCAAAGTGCGCATCAGCCTCGTGCCCTACAGTTATGCGGTCAATGTCGGCAGTGACCTGTCGAAATATGTGTATCTGGATTTTCCGTTCAAAAAGAGCGCGGCACCAGCGTTTGATGCAGCGCTCTATGAGGCGACAGGCACCGGTTATGACATATCGGATTTTCTGAAGACCGGTAACAAGAAGCATATCAAGCCCAAGGACGGAGTTGCCGAAGATCATTGCGCGACGGACCGCAAGAAGCCCAAAAGCGGCACGAATTTCCAATATACGGACGCGCATCCGGGCACGGCCATGCTGCCGCGGGATTCGCGGCTGAAGACCAGTTGGTGCCCGTCCGCAGCAATGATGCCGCTCAGCAGGGACGAAACGGCTCTCAAAAACCGTATCAACAGCCTCGGCGCCAGCGGTTCGACCGCCGGACATATCGGGCTGCAATGGGCCTGGTACACGCTGTCGCCGAATTGGGCCGATTATCTGCCGGCAGGCTCGAAGCCCGGCGATCCGATTGCCGATGACGATCTGCAGAAATACATCATCCTGATGACGGATGGTCAGTTCAACACCGCCTATGCGGACGTCAAACGCGGGGGCTGGGAACCCATCAAACAGGCATCGACGTCCAAGACGCACACGGACAATCTTTGCGACAATGTGAAGAGCGACAAAATCAAGATCTTCACCGTCGGTTTCAAGCTCAAAAACTCGGCGGCCATCGATATGCTGAAGAACTGCGCAACACCGGATGAGGGTGATGTGACCTATCACTACGAGCCCGAAACCGACGCCGAGCTCAGGGAAACCTATGAGAAAATTGCACGCACCATTCAGACTTTGCGTCTCATCCAATAGGTTTCGACACAAAAACCGGCCGCCTGTGCGGCCGGTTTTTTGTTGCCTTTGCCGCCCGATGCCCTAGTTTCGCCGAACCTCGACCGATCGACCGGAGCGCGAATATGGGTGCCAAAGGCAGGGCGAAGTCGCTGCGCAGACTTCTTGGGCATGCACGTGACGTGATGCAGATCGACGTGGGATTTATCCTTTGGGACGGGTCGACCGTTCCGGAGGAGCTGCCGGCCGACGCCTTTGCGATCAGGCTTGCCGACGAAGGCATTGTCTCCGGGCTGATGCGCAAGCCGAATATGGAGACATTGCTGAACCTTTGGGTGTCGAAGCGCATTGACCTCGTCAATGGCGATCTTTTCGACCTGACGGCGCAGAAGCCGAAAGTCCGGACCCGGGACATCCGCAGCAAGCTGAGCAAATGGCTGGTGTTCAATGCGCTGCGCAAATTCCTGTTTGTCAGCCGGGGCGGTCCCTGGCCGCTTGAGAACCAGGCGGACGAGAGGCCGAGCGACGGCAGCCGCGAGGAAAACGAAAAGAACATCCAGTATCATTACGACGTCTCGAACGCCTTTTATGCGCTGTGGCTTGACGAGGAGATGGTCTACACCTGCGGCTATTGCACTGACTGGGACAATGACATCGACCGCATGCAGCGCGACAAGCTCGAGATGATTTGCCGCAAACTGCGGCTCAAGCCGGGCGAAACGATGCTTGATATCGGCAGCGGCTGGGGAGCGCTTTGTATCTACGCCGCTCAGAATTACGGTGTGTCCACGCTGGGCGTGACGTTGTCGGAAGAGCAGATCGCCTATGCAACAGCCAAAGCGGAGCGACTCGGTCTTTCCGACCGTGTCAAATTTGAACTTGCCGATTACGCAACCGTTCAGGGCCAGTTCGACAAGGTGGTCTCGGTCGGCATGCAGGAACATATCGGTCTTGAGAACAATCCGACCTACTATGGTACGGTCAAGCGGATACTGAAGCCGGACGGCCTGTTCCTGAATCATGCCATCACCCGCCCGATGAAGAAGGACGAGAAGACCTTCCGCAAGAAAAACGAAGGCTTCAAGCTTCTGACCAAATATATCTTTCCGGGCGGCGAGCTCGACCATATCGGCAACACGGTCAAAACGTTCGAGCAGTTCCACTTCGAGGTGCACGATGTGGAGAACTGGCGCGAGCACTATCAGCGCACCTGCCGGCACTGGCACGATCGGCTGCTGGCGCGCTACGAGGAGGCCGTGGCGGAGGCGGGCGAGGTCAAGACACGCATGTGGGTGCTTTATCTCGGCGCCTGTTCGATCGCCTTCGAACGCAACACCGCGCTGATCTACCAGACACTGGTGTCGCACAAGAGACGCGGCCCCAGCGGCCTGCCGCCGACGCGCGCCGATCTTTACCGGGAAGCGTGAAAAAGGGGGCCGCGTGCCCTTCCGGTTCTACTTTTTATTTTGCCGGTTCTCGATCAGATCGTCGACAACCGCGGGGTCTGCGAGCGTTGACGTATCGCCCAGGGAGCCGAAATCGTCCTCGGCGATCTTGCGCAGGATGCGGCGCATGATCTTGCCGGAGCGGGTTTTGGGAAGACCCGGTGCGAACTGGATCTTGTCGGGTGAGGCGATCGGTCCGATCTCCTTGCGCACATGGGCGACCAGCTCCTTGCGCAGGCTGTCGCTTTCCTTGTCGCCCGCCATCAAGGTGACATAGCAGTAGATGCCCTGCCCCTTGATGTCATGCGGGTAACCGACGACGGCGGCCTCCGACACCTTGTCATGGGCAACCAGCGCCGATTCGACCTCGGCCGTTCCCATACGGTGACCGGAAACGTTGATGACGTCATCGACGCGGCCGGTGATCCAGTAATAGCCGTCATCGTCGCGCCGGCAGCCGTCACCGGTGAAGTATTTGCCCTTGTAGGTGGAGAAATAGGTCTGAACAAAGCGCTCATGGTCGCCATAGACCGTACGCATCTGTCCGGGCCAGGAATCGACGATGCACAAATTGCCGTCGGTCGCGCCTTCCAGCACATTCCCGTCACCGTCGACAAGCTGGGGCTGAACCCCGAAAAAGGGGCGGGTCGCCGAGCCGGCCTTCAGATCGGTCGCGCCCGGCAGGGGCGTGATCATGATGCCGCCGGTCTCGGTTTGCCACCAGGTATCGACGACCGGGCATTTCCTCTCACCGACGATGTTGTAATACCATTCCCAGGCTTCCGGATTGATCGGTTCGCCGACCGAGCCCAGCGTGCGCAGGGATTTGCGCGAGGAGCGGGTGACGAAATCATCGCCGGCGCCCATCAGGGCGCGGATCGCGGTCGGCGCCGTATAGAAGATGTTGACCTGATGTTTGTCGACGACATCCCAGAAGCGTCCGGCATCGGGGTAATTGGGCACGCCCTCGAACATCAGCGTCGTCGCGCCGTTGGCGAGCGGTCCGTAGACGATATAGGAGTGGCCCGTCACCCAGCCGACATCGGCGGTGCACCAGTAGATGTCGCCGTCGTGGTAGTCGAAAACATACTGGTGGGTCATCGAGGCGTATACGAGATAGCCGCCGGTCGTGTGGAGCACGCCCTTGGGTTTGCCTGTCGAGCCGGAGGTGTAGAGGATGAAGAGCGGATCCTCTGCCTTCATCCTTGCCGGAGGGCAGTCCGATTTCGCAGCCTGTGTCGCCTTGTGATACCAGATGTCGCGTTTGTCCGACCAGTCGATATCGGCGCCGGTGCGCCGGACAACCAGTACGTTTTCGACCTTCACGCCCTGTTTTTGCGCGATCTCGATCGCCTTGTCGGTGTTTTCCTTCAGCGGGATGGGCCTGCCGCCGCGCAGCCCTTCATCGGCGGTGATGACGAAGGTTGAATCGCAATCCACGATCCGTCCGGCAAGCGCATCCGGCGAGAAGCCGCCGAACACGATCGAATGGATGGCGCCGATGCGCGCGCATGCGAGCATGGCATAGGCCGCCTCGACGATCATCGGCATGTAGATGGTTACGCGGTCGCCTTTTTTGACGCCGTTCGCCTTCAGCACGTTGGCGAGACGGCAAACCTGTTCGTGAAGTTCGTTATAGGTGACCTTCTTGTCGTCGTAGGGATTGTCGCCCTCCCAGATGATCGCCACCTGATTGCCGCGTTTTTTCAGGTGACGGTCAATGCAGTTGTAGGAGACGTTGGTGACCCCGTCCTCGAACCACTTGATGGAGACCTTGCCGGAAAAGGAGGTGTTCTTGACCTTGGTGTAAGGCCTGAACCAGTCGATCCGCTTGCCGTGCTTCTTCCAGAACTTGTCCGGGTTCCTGGTGCTCTGGCGATACCAATCGAGATAGGTATCGTTGTCGATCAGTGCTCGTTTCCTTGCAGCCTTGAGCACCTTGTGGGTCTTTTCACTCATCCAATCCTCCTCCGTTGGCGGCCCGGTCTGCTATCTCCCGGGGCAGTCGCGGACCGCACGCACGTTGTGTTCTTCATAACAGGTGTTTTTTCAAGAGCAATTAGACTAATGGGCTGATAGGCGGTGCGATCGGCTGTCAGATTGCAATTTGCGATGAACGGCGTTATAGAAGCGCCAATTCCCGGAAAATGTGGAGATACCCACGGCCCGCGCTCCGGAGCGGGCGGACAGGAGACATTTATTCCCATGGCCCAACAACTGCTCATGCCAAAAGCCACCGCCGTCTGGCTGGTCGACAACACAGCGCTGACCTTCGAACAGATCGCCCAGTTCTGCAAGCTGCACACGCTTGAGGTCAAGGCGATCGCCGATGGAGAGTCGGCGCAGGGCATCAAGGGTCTCGATCCGATCCAGACCGGCCAGCTTTCGCGCGACGAGATCGCCAAGGCGGAGGCGGATCCGGCGCACAAGCTGAAACTGTCGAACCCGAAGGTCCATGTTCCCGAACTCAAGCGCAAGGGTCCGCGTTACACGCCGGTGTCCAAGCGCCAGGACCGTCCGAATGCGATCCTGTGGCTGGTGCGCAACCATCCGGAATTGCGCGATGCGCAGATTTCACGGCTGGTCGGCACGACAAAATCGACAATCGAGCAGATCCGTGAGCGCACGCACTGGAACTCGGCGAACCTTACGCCGCTCGATCCGGTGACGCTTGGCCTGTGCAGTCAGATCGACCTCGATATGGAAGTCGAGAAGGCCGCAAAGGACAGGCCGGCGGAGGTCGTGGTGCGCGAGGACGAGACGCTGCTTCCGGCGCGGGAGACGGAGAGTTTTGCCTTCGACACGTCGCCGCCGCCCAAGAAGGAAGAGGACGAGATCGATGCCGACGCCGTCTTCGCCAAGCTCAATTCGCTGAAGACGGACAAGCCCGAGGGCGAAGGCGCGTAGGAGATTGCGATCAGGATCAGTGGCGCTCAACGGGATATTCCGGCGCCCGCGATCGCGGCGTTTTTCTGGCTGAAACCGTCATCGACAACTATCGGCCGCTCAAGGTGAACTCGACCATCGCGCCCGGGCCGAGCGGGATGTTGAGCGCCGTCCAGGCGACGATGATGACAACGCCCGTGACCATCAGCCAGATGGAATAGGGGATCATCACGGCCATCAAACTGCCGATGCCGAATTCCTTGTCCCAGCGCTGACAGAAGATCAGTATGAGCGGGAAATAGACCATCAGCGGTGTGATGATGTTGGTCGCCGAATCGCCGATGCGGTAGGCGGCGGTGGCCGTTTCCGGACTTATGCCGAGCAGCATGAGCATGGGCACGAGGATCGGCGCGAGCAGCGCCCATTTTGCCGATGCGGAACCGACAAAGAGATTGATGAAACCCGACAGGATCAGAAGGCCGGCGAGGAGAAGCGGTCCGGGCAGGGCCGTCCAGCGCAGGAATTCCGCGCCGTCGATGGCCAGGATCAGGCCGAGATTGGACCAGACGAACATGACCACAAAATGGGCGGCGGCAAAGGCGAGCACCAGATAATAGCCCATTTCGGACATGGATTCCTTCATCAGCCGGACAAGGTCGCGGTGATTGGCGACAACGCCCGTGATGTGGCCGTAGACCCAGCCGCTGAGCAGGAACAGGAAGAAGAAACCGGCGACGAGCGACTGGTAGAACGGCGTCATGCGGGCTTCCGGCCGGGCATCGTGATCGATCAGCGGAGTGCCCGGGCCGATGGTCAGGAAAACCCACACGGCGATGACGGCAAGGATCGTCAGCGCGCCCCATGTGAGGCCCCTGCGCTCATTGTCGGTCAGCGGCCCGGAAATGGGCTCGTCGGTATCGGCGACGGTTCCGCCTTCCCACTTGCCGAGGCGCGGCTCGACCTGGCGGTCGGTGACGTACCAGATCACCGGCAGATAGACGAAGAACAGCGCCATGATCAGATACCAGTTGCCGGCAATGTTGGCGTTCCATTCGGGATCGAGGATTTCCGCGCCGGCCTCGGTGATGCCGAAGAGCAGCGCGTCGAGCTGTCCGGGAAACAGATTGGCGGAAAACCCGCCCGATACGCCGGCAAAGGCGGCGGCGATACCGGCGACAGGATGGCGCCCGGCCGCGGCGAAGATGACGCCGGCCAACGGAATAAGCACAACATAGGCGGCATCGGCGGCGAGATTGCCGATCATGCCGACGGCGACGACAATCGGTGTCAGAAGCATTTTCGGCGCGTTGCTGACGCCGGCGCGCATGGCCGCGCCCAGAAAGCCGGTGCGTTCCGCAACACCGGCGCCCAGCATGACGACCAGCACGTAGCCGAGCGGGTGGAAATGGGTGAATGTGGTGGGCATATCGGTGACGAGGAGACGCAGATTTTCCGCCGACAGCAGGCTTTTTGCGTCGACGGGCTCGCCGGTCACCGGATGGACCGCCGACAGACCCGTGAGCGATGCGATCAGGCTTATGACCATCAGGATGCCGATCAGCCAGATGAAGATGAAGACCGGATCGGGCAGACGGTTGCCGGTTCGTTCGATGGCGGCGATGAAGCCCTTGGCGGGCTGGGAGGGGATATCGCTCATTGCTGTTCCTGTGCGGGTTCGCCGGTTGTTCCCGGCAGCCTCAGAGAGGACGATTTGAAGCTACGGTAGAGCCGCATTTGGCAGAATCTTCCGCAGTTTAACCGTTATCGCATTGAGCAGGCAACGGTCGGCAATATGATCGCTTCGTCACTTTGCCAATATTGCCGATGACCACCGTACTTTTCTGCGGTTGCTTGACTCCCGGTCTGTTTTTTGGAATCTATACTGGAAGAACAATGCAGGGCAGTCACGTGCGGCAAAAGATGGAGGCATTGCAGGATGCCGTGTCGAGAATCGACCGGCGTCATGGGGATTTTTCGCGCCATGCACGGCTGCGCGGGCAGGAAGCGGGCGGTGCGGCCGCCTTTGGCGTCGATAGCGTTGATGCCGTCTTCAAGGACGGGTTTCCGGTTTTTGCGCTGCATGAGGTGCGCTGTGCGCTGACCCGCGATATCGCGGCGGCCTCCGCTTTCCTTGCCGGTCTGATTGCCGGATGCATGAAGCATCGTACGGGCCGGATCGTCTGGGTCTGCGATCCGGCCTGCCGGCCTGACGGTGGCCAGCTCTTTCCCGCCGGGCTTGCCATGTTCGGGATCGATCCGTCGCGGCTGCTCATGGTGCGCCCGCTGGATTTCAAGACAGCCCTTTGGGCAAGCGACGAGGCGGCCAAGTGCGGCGAGCTTGCCGCCGTCGTCTTTCAGATCAGGGGCAATCAGCCGGGTTTCGACATGACGGCGACACGGCGGCTGATGCTCAAGGCGCAGCAGAACGGGCTCTTCGTATGCATCCTGCGGCAGGGCGGTGACGAGGAGGCCAATGCGGCGGCAACCAGATGGCGCGTCAGTGCGGCGCCGTCGGCAGCCGATCCGCAGCTTGAAAACGGCATCGGGCTTGTGCGGCTCGGCCTTGTGCTTGAACGCAACCGCAATGGTCAAACGGGGCAATGGACCATTCAATGGAACCATAACAGACACGGTTTTGAACATGTCCCAGCGGATCATGTCGATCGCCCTGCCGAAGCTTTCCACCGACCGGGTGGCGCGCCGCAAATGGGGCAGGTCATGGCGTTTGAACGGGCGTCCTGACGTCCCGCCCCTTGCCGCGATCGCAAAAGTCAAGAATGCCATGCGCCTCGTCGCGCTGGACGGCCATGGCCATAAGGCCGGTCTCAGGGTCGAGCAGACACTGAGCGATGCACGCGCGCTGTTTCCGGATCTCGATGTCTTCGATCACGATCCCAAGGCCGATGCGGCGCTGCTCGAGGCCGTTGCCGCCTGGTGCGACCGTTATACGCCGCTGGTGGCCGTCGAAGAGCTCTCTGACGATGTCGCGGGACAATGCGCCGGGCTGTTTCTGGATATTTCCGGCTGCGCCCATCTGTTTGGCGGCGAGGAGGCGATGCGTGACGATCTCGTCGCCCGGCTTCGCGCCGCCGGTCTTCTGGCATATGCCGCGATTGCCGATACGCCGGGGGCGGCCTGGGCGTTTGCCCGTTATGGCACGGGCGGTGTGATCGCGCCGGGCGAACAGGCAACCATGCTGCTCGATCTGCCGCTTGCCGGGCTGCGGCTGGAAACCGAATTGCTCGACATGCTGCGCAAGCTCGGCCTGCGCACCGTCGGATGCATCGCCGCGCTACCGCGCGCGCCGCTTGCCGCCCGTTTCGGCAACGGGCTCCTGTTGCGTCTCGATCAGGCGCTTGGCCGGCAGGAGGAAGCGATATCACCGCGCCTGCCGGTGCCCGAATTGTCGTCGGAGCGTGTCTTTGCCGAGCCGATTGTCCTGCAGGACGATATCGAGCGCACGGCCGCGCAGCTTGCCGCCAATCTCAAGCCGCGTCTCGATGAGCGGCAACTGGGTGCGCGGGCGCTGGAGCTGAAGCTGTTCCGGGTCGACGGTCATGTCGTGACCATTTCGGTGCGCGCCGCAAGCCCGGTCTATCAGCCGGACCGGATCGTCATGCTCTTTCGCGAGCGCATTGCCGGTTTCCATGAGGATCTCGACGCCGGTTTCGGTTTTGACCTTGTCCGCCTGAATGTGACCGGCAGTGAAGCGCGGCCGGTCGAACAGGCCGATCTCGGCCGTGGCGGCGAGGGCGGCGGCGAAGCCTTCGTCAGCCTTGTCGACAAGCTGGGCGCGCGTCTCGGCACGGACCGTGTCCAGTGTTTTGCCGCCGCCGATACCCATATTCCCGAACGCAGCTTCGGTCTTCTCGCTCAGGTGGCGGGCGGCGGCGATGCGCCGTCTTTCCTGCCTGCCGTCGGCGACACACCTGCGGACAGTGAAACGACGGTCGCGGTTTTGACCCGCCCGATCGTGCTGTTTGAGCGGCCCGAGCAGGTCGAGGCGGTCGCCGAGGTGCCGGACGGTGCGCCGATCCGTTTCCGCTGGCGGCGCACGCTCTACCGGATCGTGCGTTCGGAGGGGCCGGAGCGCATTGCCTGCGAGTGGTGGCGCGACGGGCGCGGCGGCCACAGCCGCGACTATTTCCGTGTCGAGGACGAAGAGGGCCACCGGTTCTGGATCTTCCGTCAGGGGCTCTTCGAGCGCGAGACCCATCATCCGAAATGGTTCATGCACGGGCTCTTCGCATGAACGGGCCGCCAGACAAAACCGGTTATGACAAAACCGGTTATGTGGAGCTTGCCGTCACCAGCAATTTCTCCTTTCTGCGGGGCGCCTCGCATCCGGAAGAGATGGTTGTCGAGGCCGCGCGGCTCGGGCTCAAGGGTCTGAGCGTTACCGACCGCAATTCGGTTGCCGGACTGGTGCGGGCGCATATGGCGGCCAAGGAGGCAAAGCTTGCCTTTGCGCCCGGCTGCCGGCTGGTCTTCTGCGACGCAACGCCCGATATCCTGGTGTGGCCGCGCGACCGTGCGGCCTATGGCCGGTTGTGCGAATTGCTGACGACGGGCAAGCGCCGTGCGCTCAAGGGCGCGTGTCACCTGTCGCTGGCCGATCTGATCGATCACGGTGAGGGGCTGATCATGGCCGTGTTGCCGCCGCCCGTCCTGCCGCTTGCCGTCCCCGATTGTCTGGAGAGGTTAAAGGCGCACTTTGCCGGCGATGTCTATCTGGCGGCCTCCTGGCGTTACGGCGTTGCGGATCAGCGTATGCTCGCGGCCATGGCAGGGCTTGCCGGTCAGGCGGGCCTGCCGCTCCTGGCCGTCGGCGATGTCCTCTATCATGCGCCGGAGCGGCGGTTCCTGCAGGATGTGGTGACCTGCATACGCGAGCATCTGACACTGCGCTCCGCCGGCCGGCAGCTTGAACCCAATGCCGAACGGCATTTGCGCGATGCGGCCGAGATGCGCCGTCTCTTCAAGGGCTATGAGCAGGCCGTGGC
>NZ_CFHWAF010000129.1:11314-12980 GCF_984452065.1 Hoeflea sp.
GCCGTGGCGGAGACGCGGAAGCTTTTTAGCCGGCTTTCTTTTTCGCTTGACGAACTCGGATATCTCTACCCGGAAGAGCCGACCGGTTCGGACGCGCCGCCGCAGGAAACGCTGGAGCGGCTGACCGGTGAAGGCCTGCAAAGGCGCTATCCGCAGGGCGCGCCGCAAAAGGTCCTGGATGCGCTCGAGCATGAGCTTGGCCTTATCCGCGAACTGGACTACGCGCCCTATTTCCTGACGGTCTACGACATTGTGCGCTTTGCGCGCAGCAAACATATTCTGTGCCAGGGGCGCGGTTCGGCGGCCAATTCGGTCGTCTGCTACTGTCTCGGCATCACCGAGGTCAAGCCGGACAAGGTCGATCTGCTTTTCGAGCGCTTCATCTCCAAGGAGCGCAACGAACCGCCCGATATCGACGTCGATTTCGAGCATGAGCGGCGCGAGGAGGTGATCCAGTACATCTATGAGAAATACGGGCGCGACAAGGCCGGGCTCGCCGCCACGGTAATCACCTATCGCGGCCGTTCGGCACTGCGCGAGGTGGCCAAGGTGTTCGAGCTTTCCGACGATGTGGTCACGGCCATTTCCGGTACGCGCTGGGGCTCTTCGTCCTCGAAGCTCGACGAGGAGGACGCGCGCCGCGCCGGGCTCGATCCGCATGACAAATATCTCATGCAGGCCCTCGACATGGCGAGCCAGATCATCGGCTTTCCGCGTCATCTTTCCCAGCATGTCGGCGGCTTTGTCATCACCCGCGACCGGCTGAGTTCGGTCATTCCGATCGAGAATGCGGCGATGGAGGACCGCACCGTCGTCGAATGGGACAAGGACGATCTGGAAAGCCTCGGCATGCTCAAGATCGACGTGCTTGGCCTCGGCATGCTGAGTTGTATCCGCAAGGCGTTCGAATTCCTGTCAGCCCATTACGGACGCCATGAAACCCTGTCCTCGCTGCCCGAGGAGGATTCGCGGGTCTATGACATGATCTGCCGGGCCGATACGCTCGGTGTTTTCCAGATCGAAAGCCGGGCGCAGATGTCGATGCTGCCGAGGCTGCAGCCACGCTGCTATTACGACCTCGTCATCGAGGTGGCGATCGTGCGGCCCGGGCCCATCCAGGGCGACATGGTGCATCCCTATCTGCGGCGCCGGCAGGGCAAGGAAGATGTGAGCTATCCGAAGGATGAGCTCAGGGAGGTTCTGAAAAAGACGCTCGGCGTGCCGCTGTTCCAGGAGCAGGCGATGAATATCGCCATCGTCGCGGCCAATTTCGCGCCGGGCGAGGCCGATCAGCTGCGCCGCGCCATGGCGACCTTCCGGCGGGTCGGCACGATCCATAATTTCCGCATCAAGATGGTCGAAGGCATGGTTGCCAACGGCTATGAGCGGGAGTTCGCCGAGCACTGTTTCAGCCAGATCGAGGGGTTCGGCGATTACGGCTTTCCCGAAAGCCACGCCGCCAGCTTCGCGCTGCTCGTCTATGTGTCGTGCTGGCTGAAATGTTTCTACCCGGATGTCTTTTGCGCCGCCATTCTCAATGCGCAGCCGATGGGTTTTTACGCGCCGGCGCAGCTGGTGCGCGATGCGCGCGAACACGGCGTCGAGGTACGGCCCGTCGATATCAACCATTCCGACCGGCTGTCGACGCTGGAGGAAAATGACGTGG
>NZ_CFHWAF010000130.1:0-12843 GCF_984452065.1 Hoeflea sp.
TGCCGAGTGAACCGATTTTCCGCCATCAAATGCTTCAATCTAATCACAACTCGCTTGAGTATCATCGTCGGCCCGCTTTGGCCTTTTCAGCCTTGGCCGCCAGCTTTTCCAGGACCTTGGGGCTCGTCAGTTCCTTTGCCGCATCGCGTCCGATCCACCGTTCGGTCCGGTCCGGACCGGCTTCCAGGCTGCGCGCGAGGTCCACGGCGGATCCGTGCAGTTCCAGCGATCGCTTGCCGATTTGCCGCAATGCCCAATTGACGGCCTTTTTGACAAAATTGCGTTCGTCGGTGGCATGCTCCCCGATCAGCGGGAGCCATGCGGCGATCGTGCTGTCGGGTTCCTTTTTCAGGTGAACCGCACCCCAGGCCATCATGGCGAAGGCGGTACGGCGAACGAACTCGCGCTCGTCGGCGGCGAACGGGATGATCAGTTCATCATGCAGTCCGGCCTCGATAAACAGGCTGGCGGCGTGATCGACCACCTCCCAGGAGTTGAACTCGGCCGCCCATGCCCGGGCCTGGTCAGCTGTCACTTTCTTTGGCTCATCGCTGAAACAGGCAAGCAGCCTTGCTTCCCTGATCCCGGTTTTCCAAAGGGCCAGTGCGCGATCATGATCGCGTTTGATCTTGCGGGCGAGGGGACGCAGCTCCGCATTGCGTATGCCGAGCGCCTTGCTCGTGTCGATCACGTAGCGGGCCATGCCCTCTATATCGTCGGCAACGGCGTGAGCGCGCAGCCATTCGGCCACTTGCCGGCAGTCCCAATCGGGTGCAGGCTCGGCGGCGGGCATCTCAGCGTTCCAGGCGCGCCAGCAGCGAGGAGGTGTCCCAGCGGTTGCCGCCCATTTTCTGGACTTCGCTGTAAAGCTGGTCGACGAGGGCCGTCACCGGCAGGTTGGTGCCGTTGTTTCTGGCCTCCTCGAGGACGATGGAAAGATCCTTGCGCATCCAGTCCACGGCAAATCCGTGCTCGTAGTGCCCTTCGATCATCGTTTTGTGGCGGTGTTCCATCTGCCAGGAGCCGGCCGCGCCCTTCGAGATCACGCCGATCACCCTTTCCATGTCGAGGCCGGCCGCCTTGCCGAAATGAATGGCCTCGGAGAGACCCTCAACAAGGCCGGCTATGCAGATCTGGTTGACCATCTTGGTGAGCTGTCCGCTGCCCACGTCGCCCATGAGACCGACCATTTTCGAATAGCATTCGATGGCGGGCCGGGCGTTCTCGAATGTCTGTTTGTCGCCACCGACCATGACGGTCAGGGCGCCGTTCTGCGCTCCGGCTTCACCGCCGGATACCGGTGCGTCGAGGAACCCAAAACCAAGCCGCGATGCTTCGACGTGGAGTTCGCGCGCAACCTCGGCTGAAGCGGTTGTGTTGTCGATGAAGATGGCGCCTTTCTTCATTTCGTGGAAGGCGCCCTCGGGGCCGGTCGTCACACTGCGCAGATCGTCGTCATTGCCGACGCAGGCAAAGACGAAATCCGCCTCCGCCGCTGCTTCCCGTGGAGTCTGCGCCGCCGCGCCGCCAAACTCGGCAACCCATTTGTCGGCTTTCGCGCCGGTGCGGTTATAGACCGTGACATCGTGATCGCCCCGCGTCTTCAGGTGACCGGCCATGTGGTAACCCATCACACCCAGTCCGATGAAAGCCACTGTTGCCATCTGTATTGCCCTTCTGCAAAGTGCTGATGTTTTTCGTTCTGCCTGAAGGGAATAGATCAATGCGGCGGATCATCAAAGTCCTTGTCAGATTTATTTTTATCGCGATTCCACTTCTCATTGTCGCCGCCGGCGGCGGCTATGTCTGGATGGCGCGCTCGTTGCCTCCGGTGTCCGGCTCGATGACCGTCGAGCGGCTGTCAGATACGGTGACGGTTGCGCGCGACGAACACGGGGTGCCGCACATCAGCGGCTCGTCCGTCAACGATGTCTTCACGGGGCTCGGCTTCGCCCATGCCCAGGACCGGCTCTGGCAGATGGAGGTCGTGCGGATCGCGGCGCAGGGACGCCTGTCGGAACTGTTCGGCGAGGCCACGGTCGACAGCGACATCTACCTGCGCAGCATGGGCCTGTTCGAAGCCGCGCAATTGTCCTATGAGGGAATGCCGCAAGTGGCGCGCGACGCGGTCGATGCCTATGCGAGAGGTGTCAATGCGTGGATGGCAAGGGACGGGCGCGCCTTCGCATCGAAACTGCCGCCCGAATTTGTCATTCTCGGTCATTCGCCCGAGCCCTGGGAGCCGACCCATTCAATGGCGGCGCTGAAGATGATGTCGGTCACTCTGGGCAGGAACGCGTCGGAAGAAGTCATGCGCCTGGCGTTTGCGCGGCTCGGCTTCTCATCGAGCGAGATCGGCGAATTGCTGCCCCTGCTGCCGGGCGAAAACCCACCCGAACTCCCGGATCTCGCAGCGCTTCTTGATCTGCCTTCCGGCCCGATTGAGGTCGCAAGCCGGGACCGGCCGGAGGATTCGCCCGTGCTTGCGATGCTGGACCACGCCAACAAGGGCGCGTCGAACAACTGGGTTGTTTCCGGATCGCGGACGCAGAGCGGCAAGCCGATCCTCGCCAACGATCCGCATCTTTCCCTGTCGGCTCCCTCGATCTGGTATCTGGCGCATTTGCGCGTTGAGGGCGATGGCGACGCGCGCAACTTTATCGGCGCGTCGACGCCGGGCTCTCCGCTCATCCTTCTTGGCCGCAGCGACAATGTCGCCTGGGGCTTCACCAATACCGGATCGGACGTCCAGGACATTTTCATCGAGAGGATTAATCCGGACAAGGACGATGAATATCTGACACCCGATGGCTGGCAGACCTTCGGAAACCGTGAGGAGACGATCCGGATACGTGGCGGACAGGAGCGCACATTCACGCGCCGCTGGACACGGCACGGACCGGTGCTTCCCGATACCTATCTCAATATCGGCCCGTACCTGCCGGAAAACACCGTCGCGGCGCTTGCGTGGGTGGCCCTTGCCACCGACGATTCAACCATGAACAGCGGCATCCGGGCGTTGAGCGCCAGAACCGTCGACGAATTCCAGGCGGCGATGGTGGATTACGTCACGCCCATGCAATCGATGGTGATTGCCGATACATCAGGCAATATCGGGCTGATTACGCCGGGCAGAGTTCCGATCCGCGATCCGCGCAACGCCGTCATGGGCCGCGCCCCGGTTCCGGGCTGGGACAGCATCTATGACTGGACCGGCAGCATTCCGTTCAGCGGCCTTCCGCGTGAGAACAACCCGCCGGCCGGTGCCATCGGAACGGCAAACAGCCGGAATGTGGGGCCGGACTATCCCTATATGCTGACGCTCGACTGGGAAGAGCCCTGGCGTCAGCAGCGGGTCGATCAACTCATCGTCGACAACCGGACCCCGCAGACGATCGCGATGACGCGCGCTGCGCAGGCCGATGTGCATTCGCTGGCCTTTGCGGACCTCGGCCCGAAGATGATCGCGCTGATCGGGGCGCAGGACGGCGTTGACGGGGCCATGCTGGAAGAGCTGAAAAGCTGGGACTACGACATGGTGCGCGACAGCCGCACGCCGCTTGTGTTCATGGCATGGTATCGCGAGAGCATGATCGGCATCTTCCGCGACGATCTCGGCCCGTCCTTCGACCACTGGTTCAAGGCACGCGGCAATGTGATGCTCAACGTGCTGGAGGGCAAGACGGGACGCGCATGGTGCGATGACGTTTCGACAACCGGCAAGGAGGGCTGCGCGGATATTCTGGCCGCGGCACTGAACCGGGCCCTTATCGACCTCGAACAGCGTTATGGCGAGGACAGGAGCAAATGGAGCTGGGGCGAGGCGCATCTGTCAGCCGGCGCGCATACGCCGTTTACGCAGATCGAGCCGCTCAACCGCCTGTTTGACATACAGGTGCCGAGCCCGGGCGGGCCGTTCACCCTCGACCGCGGCCGCACGCGGCTCGACAGCGACAAGACGCCGTTCATCAATGCCAGCGGTTCCAGCTTCAGGGGCATTTACGATTTCGAGGATCTCGAGCGGTCAACCTTCATTCAGACCACAGGCCAGTCGGGCAATCCGTTTTCGAGGCATTACCGGGATTTCGCGCTTCCATGGGCAGATGTCGAGGCCATCACCATTCCGTCGGATCCGGCGCTCTACGAGGCCGGGATCGTCGGCACATGGCAGTTGCTGCCTTAGCGTGTCAAATGCCGGGTCAGGCGCCGCTCGAACCAGTTCCACAGGTTGCGCAGGGCCTCGACGATAATGAGGTAGAAGATCGCCGCCCAGATATAGGTCTGGAAATCAAAGGTGCGCGAATAGGCGCGCCGGGTTTCGCCGAACAGATCGAAGACCGTGATAATGGCGACAATGGCCGATCCCTTGACCATCAGGATGATCTCGTTGCCGTAGGGGCGCAGCGCCACGATCATCGCCTGCGGCAGGATGATCTTGCGATAGATCTGGATGCGTCCGAGGCCCAGCGCCTGTCCCCCCTCGAACTGACCGCGCGGGACGCTCTGGAGTGCGCCGCGCAGGATTTCCGCCTGATAGGCGGCGGTGTTGAGCGTGAAGGCGAGGACCGCGCAATTCCACGGATCGCGGAAAAAGCCCCAAAGGCCGATCGCCTCCAGTTGCGGTCTGAATTCTCCGAGACCGTAATAGATCAGGAAGAGCTGGGAGATCAGAAACAGTTGCGCGATGAGCGGGGTGCCGCGGAAGAAATAGACATAGCTGTAGGTCGGGACCGAGAACCAGCGGCTTGACGCCATGCGGCCCATGGTGACCGGAATGGATACCAGGGCGCCGAGGAAAACCGATATGGCGACCAGTGTGACGGTTACGCTCAGTCCTGAAAAATATCGCGGCGCATAGCGATCGATCTTCTCCGGGTCCCATTCGGCGGCAAGGAAAAGGATGATCCCGACGCCGACGACAAGCCACAGGGCCATGCCCGCGATGCCGGCGATGCGGGCCGATGTCCACGGCCGTGGCGGGGAGGGGGGCGGTGCCTTCGCCTCGATCATGTTCTCGGCGACCGTCATACCCGGACGCCCGACTTTTCGACGCTGCGCTCAATCGCCCGGATGGCGAAGGAGGAAAGAATTGCCAGCACAAGGAAAAGCAGGCAGGCAACCCCGAAGAACAGAAACGCTTCCTTGCTGACACGTGCCGCGATGCCGGCCTGTCGCAGGATGTCCGGCAGTCCGATCACCGATACCAGCGCCGTTTCCTTCAGAAGGATCATCCACAGATTGCCGAGGCCCGGCAGCGCGATGCGGATCAGCTGCGGCAGGATGATCCTGATCATGGTCAGGGTCTTGCCGAGCCCGAGCGCATGGCCGCCTTCATACTGGCCGGCCGGGATGGCGCGGAAAGCCGACAGGAACACTTCGCTGGCAAAGGCGGAGAACACGACGCCGAGGGCAATCATGCCGGCAAGGAAGGAGTTGATTTCAAGGGCGGATTCATAGCCGATCGCGAGCAGCAATTGCCGGATGCCGATCTGCAGGCCGAAATAGACGAGAAAAAGCGTCAGCAGTTCAGGCAGGCCGCGAAAGATGGTCGTGTAAATCTCGGCGGCCATGCGCAGCGCGCCCTCGTCGCTCTGCTTGGCGAGCGCCAGAAGAAAACCGACCACAAGACCGAGCGGCAGCGTCGCCAGCGCGAGGCCGACCGTGACCAGCACGCCGGAGGCGATCTGATCGCCCCAGCCGTCGGGACCGAAGCTCAGTAGGGTCAGGATTTCCTGCATATCTTACGGTTTTTGGCGCGTCGCGCGCATTCCCCTTACGAAAACGGCGGGATCAAGCCCGCCGTTCCCATATCTTCAAGACGGCCGGCGATCAGTCGCCATAGACGTCGAATTCGAAATACTTGTCGTTGATTTCCTTGTATTTTCCGTTGTCACGCAGGGCGATGATCGCCTGGTTGAACATCTCGCGCAATTCGTCCTCGCCCTTGCGGATGGCAATGCCGACGCCGGGGCCGTTGATGACGGGATCGGGCGTCAAGGTGCCGAGCATCTTGCAGCATGCGCCGTCATCGGTTTTCAGCCACTCGGACAGCACGATGACATCGTCGATGACGGCGTCAATACGACCGTTGGCGATATCCAGCTTGTATTCGTCCGGAGTCGGATAGAAGCGGACATCGGCCGAGGGGAGTTTTTCCTCGGCATAGTTGGAGTGGGTGGTTGCGCTCTGGGCGCCCAGAACCTTGCCCTCGAGAGCCGCGTCGGTCGCCTCGGTGACGTCCGAATCCTTCGGAACGGCGATTGCCGGCGGTGAATTGTAGTATTTGTCGGAGAAATCGACTTTCTCCTTGCGCTCTTCCGTTATCGACATGGATGCGATGACCGCGTCGAATTTCCCGGCGATCAGAGACGGGATCATGCCGTCCCAGTCATTGACGACAAACTCGCATTTGACCTGCATTTCCTCGCACAGAGCGTTGGCGATATCGATGTCGAAGCCTTCGAGCCTGCCATCCGATGTCAGATTGTTGAAGGGCGGATAAGCGCCTTCCGTGCCGATCTTGATCGTCTTGGCCTGGTCATCAGCCTGCGCTGCGCCCATGGAGACGGCCATCACAGCCGCGGCGGCCGCAAGGGTAAGGTACTTTGAGATACGCATGGTGGTCCTTCCTGATATCGTGCCTTCGTTGTTGATATTGGCGGCACATCGACACGGGTCCCCAATGTCCCGTATTGGCGGCGATATTCCCACCGTTTTTGAACAAAATGCAACTGCAAAATTGACGGGAGACGTATTGTTTTTAAGCGAAAAGAGGCCGTCTGCCGGGCGTATCGGACCGAATTCGGACCGATATCGCGGTCCGGGCCACGCCTACCGAAGGTCAATGCCGAACTGGGCCAGCGGAATATAGGTGACCGCTTCGCCCTCTTTGACCGATACCGTCTCCTCATCGAGTTCAATGAGGCCGTCGGCGCTGCGCAGTCCGGAAATCAGCCCCGATCCGTCGTGGCGGAACTTCCTTGCGACCACCGCGCCGGCATCGTCCTGCTCCAGCCATCCGCGAATGAACTCGTGCCGGTCCGGTTTCTTCCTGTCGATGGCGAACCCTGCCGGAACCGGTATGCGCTGCGGTTGCCTGTGCTGTCCGCCGCCCAGGATCCGCATCGCCGGATAGCAGTAAAGCAGGAAACACACGAAAGCCGCCACGGGATTTCCGGGAAGGCCGAGGAAGACGCAATTGCCGATCTGCCCGAATGTCATCGGCCGGCCCGGTTTTATGGCGATCTGCCATAAATGTCGTTTGCCGAGGCGGTCGATGATCCTGACGATATGGTCTTCCTCGCCGCGTGACGCGCCGCCCGTCGTCAGGATGACATGATGGTCGTCGGCCGCCCTGGAAAGGGCCCCGGCAATCGTGTCCTCGTCATCGCTGAGTATGCCGATATCCGTCAATTCGACCGGGAGACCGGCGCAAAGGGACGCGATCATATGGCGGTTTGAATCGAAGACCTGGCCTTGCGCCAGGTCATCGGACTGTCCCGGTTCCACCAGCTCGTCGCCCGTCGAAACGATGGCGACCTTCAAGCGCCGGCAGGTCTTGACGCTTGCCCGTCCGAGCGAGGCCAGCGCGGCAATGTCCTGCGGACGCAGCCTTTGCCCCGGGGAGAGCAGGTCATCGCCCGCCTTGACGTCTTCTCCGGCCAGCCGCCGGTTCGCGCCGGGGCGAAGACCCGCCGGAACGGTCACCTGTGCCCCGTCTGCGGAGAGGCTGCAATCCTCCTGCATCGCCACGCAATCGGCGTTCGGCGGCATGACGGCTCCGGTAAAGACGCGTGCGGCGGTTCCTGCGGCCAAAGCGGCGGGATCGGTCTGGCCCGCGGCAATGCGGGGGCCGACGGCCAATGTTCTTTGTCCTGCATAGTCCGCGTGGGCAAAGGCGTAGCCGTCAACGGCGCTGTTGTCGTGCAGCGGCACGTTGCGCGGCGCCGTTATGCTTTCGGCCAGATACCGCCCCAGGGCGCTGTCCAGATCGACGTCTTGCGTGCCGACGATGCGATGGAGACGTTCGGCGATGAGCGCCACAACCTCGCCATGCCGCAACCGGTCCTTGTCGTGCAGGAAGCAGTCATCAATGAGGTTCGGCGACGGGCTCATCTGTTCCTCACCTCGGCGAGACCGGTCTCAATCTCGATGAAATCGGTAATGGCGATGGTGTCGTTGAGATCGAAGGTCGGGAGCGAAGCGCTGTCATCGGGTTCGTCGGTTGCGATGGCGACGACGGTCGGATCCTCCTGCGCCAGCGGTTCGCGGCTGTGGGCCTCGCGCCGCCGGGCCTCGATCTTCGGGTGGCCCTCGCGTTTGTAACCCTCGATGATCACCAGATCGCACGGCTCGAGGCGCGCCAGGACCGAGGCCATGCTCGGCTCTTCCTCGGCCCGCAACTCATGCATCAGCGCCCAGCGGTTCGAAGAGACGATCGCCACTTCGTTGGCGCCGGCGCCGCGGTGGCGGAAGCTGTCGGTGCCTTCATGGTCGATATCGAATGCGTGATGGGCGTGCTTGATGGTGGAGATGCGCCAGCCGCGTCTGGTCAGTTCCTCGACCACGCGGACCGTCAGCCCGGTCTTGCCTGAATTCTTCCATCCGGTGATACCGAATACGCGTTGCATCACACATGCCCTCTCGATGATGCGCCTTACCCGATCCGGGCCAGTATGTCTTCCGCCATGGCGAGATCTTCAGGCGTGTTGGCGTTGAAAAACGGGTCGACAGGTCCGGCGGCAGTCTCGACGTGCGGAAAATCGACAGTCAGCAGATTGTGCCGCTGAACCCACGCCATGACCTTTAGTGTGCCCGTGCCGGCCAGCCAACCTGCCAGATCGTCGCGAAGCGAAACCGGCCAGAGGCTGAAAACCGGGTGACGGAAACCGCCCGAGGTTGCCATGACAACCGTTTCGCTCGCGCCGTCGTTCGCCGCAACAAGCCGCGCAACGAGATTTGCCGGAAAAAACGGCGTGTCGGATGCGGCGGTGACAATGTGGGAGAGGCCCGGTTCATGTGTCGCTGCCCATGTCATTGCCGCGCTGATGCCGGCAAGCGGACCGGCAAATCCTTCCACTTCGTCAGCCACGACGGGCAGGCCGAATTGCGAAAACCGCTCGGGATCGCCATTGGCGTTGAGAAGCACGCGCCGGACCTGCGGGCGCAGCCTGTCCACGACAAGCGACAGCATCGAGCCGTCGCCAAGCGGTCGAAGCGACTTGTCGCCGCCGCCCATGCGGCGTGAGAGACCGCCGGCAAGGATGCAGCCAAGCACGTCGTCGCGCGCGAGGGTCACGGTTCACCCTCCGCCTTGCGCGCATGTTTGCGGTCCTCGTCGGCAATTGCGGCCGGGTCCTGATCAAACACGATCCGCTCTTCTCCGGAGAGCGCGACGAAACGCTTGCCGCGGGCGCGTCCGATGAGCGTCAGGCCGACCCGGCGCGCCAGTTCCACGCCCCAGGCGGTAAATCCCGACCGCGAGATCAGCACCGGGATCCCCATCATGGCGGTCTTGATCACCATTTCGGAGGTCAGCCGGCCCGTCGTGTAGAATATCTTGTCCTCGGCACCGACAGTGTTGGTGAACATCCATCCGGCGATCTTGTCGACCGCGTTATGCCGGCCGACGTCCTCCATGTACACAAGCGGCCTGTCTTCCCGGCAGAGCACGCAGCCATGGATCGCGCCGGCTTCGAGATAGAGCGAGGGAGCAGTGTTGATAGCCTTGGTCAGGGCGTAGAGCCAGGAGGTGTGCAGTTTTGCATCCGGATTGAGGCGGATCGCGTCGAACCCGTCCATCACATCGCCAAAAACGGTTCCCTGGGCGCAGCCGGAGGTGCGGACCTTTTTTTGCAGCTTGTCCTCGAAATCGGTCTCGTCGTCCGTGCGGACAACCACGACCTCAAGCTCCTCATCATAGTCGATATCGGTGATCGTATCCGCGCCGGACAGCATGTTCTGGTTCAGCAGATATCCGACCGCGAGCAGATCGGGGTAGTCCCCGATCGTCATCATGGTGACGATTTCCTGCCGGTTCAGATAAAGCGTCAGCGGTTTTTCCGTTACCACGCGTGTCTTCATCGGGCGGCCGTCCTGGTCGATACCCGACACTTCCTGCGAGAGGCGGGGGTCTTCGGGGTCCGGGCTCAGAACAAAGCCGCTCTTGCTCATGTCGTACAATCCTGCACTCGGCTTCTATCGGCTTACAGGCTCGCGTGTCTCCAGCACAACTTGCCGTGCCACATGCATAACGTACAGAGCCATCAGAGCCCCGGCAATCGAGGAAACGAGCATGATGTAGAGGATCGGATAGGCGCCCGACCGAGGCGACAGAACGGCGCCCGTGAGCACTGAAAGCGCGGCGCCGCCGCCGATCATCAGCGCGCCGCCCAGGCCGGCCGCCGCACCGGCGAGATGCGGGCGGACGCTGACAATGCCGGCATTGGCGCTTGGCAGGCTGATTCCGTTGCCGAGGCCAATGAAGATCATATAGCCGAAAAAGGCGAGCGGGTGGTTGGAACCGGCCGCGAATGTGAGGATCGATCCGATCATTCCAAGCGCCGAGATGAGATTGCCGGACAGCAGCATCGTGTTGATGCCGAAACGTTCCGTATACCGCCCCGACAGGAAGTTGCCGGCCATGTAGCCGACGGCCGTCAGGGCGAAGTAGAAACCAAGCTCCGACGGGCTGAGGCCGAGATGCGTGACCGACACATAGGGTGCGCCGCCGAGGAAGGCGAAGAAGGAGCCGGATGTGAATGCCGCCGAAAGCGCATAGCCCCAGAACCGGCGTGAGCGGATAAGCTCCGGATAGGAGCGGAACTGCGCGGCGAAATTGGCCGACGGGTATTTGTTGGTTTCGCCCATGTCGGCCATCACCATGCCAAAGACGACAATTCCGAAGACAAGCGTTACGGAAAATGCCGCCTGCCAGCCGAAAATCTCTTCGAGAACGCCGCCGATGGCAGGCCCGATCATCGGAACCACCGCCATGCCCATCGTTATATAGCCGAAGAGGCTGGCGGCGCGGGCGGGTTCATGCATGTCGCGCACGACGGCGCGCGAGAGGACAAGGCCGGCGATGATGACGGATTGCACTAGCCGTGCCGCCAGCATTGTCTGAAAGTTCGGGGCAAAAATGCAAACCAAAGTGGCGACGAGAAAGATGCCGACGCAGGTCAGCATGACCGGCCGCCGGCCGAACCGGTCCGAGAGCGGGCCGATGATCAACTGCATGGCGGCCGTTGCCGCCAGATAGGCTGAAATCAGCAATTGAACGTAGGAGTAGCTGACGCCGAAATGCGTCGCGATGCCCGGCAGGGACGGCAGGACCACGTTCATGTTCAACGCGCCGGCACCGGTCACGATCACCAGGGTGGTGATATGTGGGGGCGTGTGTCTGTCCAGGAACCTGCTCTGTTCGCTCAAAATGATTTCCTGTTCCGGTCTGACGGGACCGGTGAAGGGGGCAAATTATCGGAGAGGAATCAGGAGCCGCCCGGATTCCCAATGCGATGTATGATCAGGGATCGATACCTGACAGCGGTATACGGGCAATCCCGCCCGCCTGCAACGATCAGTTTATACGGCATTGGGTGGCGCAATGACAATCGGTCTTGCGGCGGCAATCCGCAACCGATTGTTTTTTCAATTCAAAATCGGTTTGCTATCCGCCCGTAACGCTCATGTGGCGGGCGACGGCAGGCTTGTTGTTGCGCCGGTCGATGATGAAATCGTGCCCTTTGGGCTTGCGCAAGATGGCGGCATCGATCGCGTCCGAGAGGAGCGCGTTGCCTTCGGAGGCGCGCAGCGGTGCCCGCAGATCGGCGGCATCATCCTGACCCAGGCACATGTAAAGCGTTCCGGTGCAGGTCAGGCGCACCCGATTGCAGCTTTCGCAGAAATTATGGGTCATGGGCGTGATGAAGCCGAGCCGCCCGCCCGTCTCCGCGATCTCGACATAGCGCGCCGGACCGCCCGTCTTGTAGTCGATGTCGGTCATGGTGAACTGTTTCGCCAGATTCGCGCGCAGCATCGACAATGGCAGATAATGGTCGGTCCGGTCCTCGTCGATTTCGCCCATCGGCATGGTCTCGATGACTGTGAGATCCATGCCGAGATCATGCGCCCAGCGGATAAGATCCGGGATTTCGGCGTCATTGAATCCCTTGAGCGCAACCGCGTTGACTTTGATCTTGAGGCCGGCCTTGCGTGCCGCTTCCATGCCGCTCAGGACGCGGTCGAGATTGCCCCAGCGGGTGATCTTGCGGAACTTGTCCGGGTCACGCGTGTCCATGGATACGTTGATGCGCCTGACGCCGCGGTCGGCGAGTTCGTCGGCAAAGCGCGCAAGCTGCGAGCCGTTTGTCGTGAGTGTGACTTCCTCGAGCAATCCGGAACCAAGATGCCGCGACAGGCCGCGGATGAAGTGCATGATGTTCTTGCGCACAAGCGGTTCGCCACCGGTCAGGCGCAGCTTTTTCACGCCCTTTTCGGCAAAGACCGTGCACAGGCGGTCGAGTTCCTCGAGTGTCAGAAGCTCCTTCTTGGGCAGGAAGGTCATGTTTTCCGACATGCAGTAGGTGCAGCGGAAATCGCAGCGGTCGGTGACAGACACCCGAAGGTAGGTCACCGCGCGGCCGAACGGATCCACCATCTGCCGGTCGTGGCCTGCGAAAAGGTTCGGATTGGCTATGTTACCCGTATCGATATCGAACACCCCGTTCACTCCCCCGGATCAAAAAAACCGTCATGAATACAGTTTCCAGCGCGCCCGGCGCCTTTTAACATTTCTAAGAAGCGTATCTTGCGTCCAGCGGCGGTTTCGTCAAGAGACAGAGG
>NZ_CFHWAF010000131.1:0-12606 GCF_984452065.1 Hoeflea sp.
GGCGAGCGCGATGCTTACTATCCGGCGATCCTGGCAATCGTTTCGTTGATCGTCCTGACCTTCATCCTGTCCAACTTCGATACCAATATCAAAAGCATCGACACGGCTGCCGACATGACCGGGGTCGTCCTGGCGACCTTGTGTGTGATCGGGCTTTGCATCGGGCTTATCTGGAGCGGCTGGCGCGCCTTCAAGATCGAAAACACGCTGCAGGGCGTGATGATCGAAACCGCCAAGACCACGTCTTTGGTGTTCATCATCCTGCTTGGCGCGGCGATCCTGACGGCGGCTTTCCGTGCCTTTGGCGGCGAGCATCTGGTCAGGGAATTCCTGAACGGGATCGGCGGCGGCTTCTGGACCAAGTTCATCATCGTCATGGCCGTGATCTTCGTTCTCGGCTTCTTCCTCGACTTCATCGAGATCGCGGTTGTCGTCGTCCCGATCGTGGCACCCATCCTGCTTGCCGATCCGTCCGCCAACGTGACGGCCGTCTGGCTCGGCGTGATGATCGGTCTCAACATCCAGACGTCGTTCCTGACGCCGCCCTTCGGCTTCGCGCTGTTCTATTTGCGGGGCGTGGCACCGGCTGCGGTCAAGACATTGCAGATATACAAGGGCGTGGTTCCGTTTATCTGTATCCAGCTTATTGCGCTGGTGATCGTCGGAATGGTGCCGCAACTGGTCAACTATCTGCCGAACCGCGTCGCGCTGCTTTCCGAAACGGCGCCGCCGCCGCGCAACCCGCGGCTGACCTATTGTGTCGGCGAGTTTTTGAGCGCGGAACTTAAAGAAACACGCGGCACGCTGCTGGCTGCCGTCGACACCGCGCGCCAGCTTGATTATGGCATATTGCCGGACAAGCTTTCGAAATCGGTCACCGGCAGTTTCGGCAATGTCGCGGCGGCGATCACCCTGCTTGACGAACGCGAGTCCGCCGAAGAGGCCCTGCAGAATGCATCGGGCGGGTTCAGGCCGCTGCATACGCAGGTCCGGGCGATCGAAGCCGATATTCGCGGCATTGACGAAAGCCTTGAGGAGCTTGAGGTTCTGATCGAGAGGGCGCGCGACCCGTCGCAGGCAGCGCAGAAGGAAAGGCTTGAAGCGCGCTTCGCGGTGCTGCAGGACGAGCGCGATGCGCTCGACGCCACCATTCCCGACAGTTGGGATCAGGCCTATGCCGATTACGACACACTCATCGACGCCAGGAACAATATCGACAGGCAGTATTTCCAGACGTCCGCCAACGCCTATGAGCCGGTTGCGGCGTTGCTGGCGAGCCTCAATTCGTTCGATGCGTTCAAGGAACTCGGCCCCGAGATCGAGGCCGTTGCGGGGCAGGTCTCCGATAATGAACCGGCCGACATGGTCGAACCGCTCGATGAGCTTTCGAAGAAGTTCGGCGATATCGAGGGCGCATCGGATATCAAGTCGGATCTTTCCAGGGCGCGACGTGCGCTTCGCTCCAAGACGCCAAGCAAGGAGAAGGCGCTGGCCGAAATCCAGAAGGCGGTTGATGAGTACAGGGATCAGCTTGTCTGGCGCGAGAAGGCCGAGACAGCGCTCAAGCCGGGCCTCACGACCTATGTGGACATGCTGAAGCCGACGATCGGTATCCGCCAGCAGCGTCGCCTGACACGCGAACAGGCTCTCTATGTCGCGTCCTGCACCTCGGACCACCGGGACATCTCGCTGAACTTCTGATTTCGTTCAGTCGAAGCTGTAGGGAATTGTGTCTCTTGTGTTCGGATCGACGGCGAGCTTTCGCTTCAGCGGCGGTACGGCGCGCTGGTGGCAGTCGGTGCGTTCGCAGATGCGGCAGGAGATGCCGATCGGCTCGAAGGCCGTTTCACTGGCAAGATCGAGGTCATCGGCATAGACCAGAGCGCCGGCATGCCTGATCTCGCAGCCGAAGGCCAGGGCATAGCGCTGGACCGGGTCGCGGAAACCGCCGCTCGGCTTGCTGATCGCCGTTGCCAGACACAGATACCGCACTCCGTCCGGCGTTTCGGCCAATTGGCGAAGAATGCCGGTCGAGGTGGCAAAAGCGGTGTGAACGTTCCACAGCGGGCAGGCGGAGCCGAAACGGGCAAATTGCAGCTTGGTGGCGCTGTGCCGTTTGGTGATGTTGCCGGCCTGATCGACGCGGGCGAAGAAAAATGGAATGCCCTTGTTTCCGGGGCGCTGAAGCGTGCTGAGGCGATGCGCCACCTGCTCGATACTTGCGCCGAAGCGATCGGCGAGCAGCTGCAGGTCATGACGCAGTTCTCCCGCCGCCGACAGGAACTCGCCATAGGGAAGGAGCGCGCTGCCGGCGAAATAGTTGGCCAGGCCGATCCGGCACACTGCTGCGGCGTCCTGGGTGCGGAACTGAGCATTCCCGATGATTGAGGAAATCGTATCGGTATGTTCGAGCAGGCCAATCTGGTGCGCCAGCTGAAAGGCATGGGTAGAGTGTTCGGCGCGCGGATTGACGCTCAAGACACGCGACACAGGGTCATATCGTCTGATCGTGCCGGCGGCGGTCGCGGCGCCGCCCATGGTCACCCGGACGCGGTGCTCCCGTTCCAGGTGATCGGCCAGCGCGCGCACCCGGTTGCGGGTTGAGCCCTGCAATTCCAGTGCGAGTCGTTCGGCGGAGACATCAAGCTCGTGCACATAGTTGTCGATATAGTGAAAGAAATCGCGCACTTCTTCATAGGGCGTCGGTTCATTCAGGCCGCCCGATCGCTCCAGCGTGTCGTCGAGTTCGGCAAGCTGTTCCCCGGCGCGGCGCAGCGCCTGATGCATGGCGAGGAAGGCGCGGGCGACCGACGGCGTGTTCTGGGTGACGAGCTTGAGATCCTGCGCTGAAGGCTGCTGTCCCTTGAAATGCGGATCGGCGATGGCCTCCACCATATCCGCCAGCAGCCGGTCGCTGTCGTTTTCCGAAAGGCTGGCGATATCAACGGAAAAATTCTCCGCGAGCGCCAGGAGGACAGGCGCGGTGACGTGACGCTGATTGTTCTCGATCTGGTTCAGATAGCTGGTTGAAATGCCCAGTTGCTTGGCGAAGGCGGCCTGGGTCAATTGGGTCTCTTCGCGAATTCGGCGGATGTTACGGCCGATAAAGAGCTTGCGTGCGCGCATGTTCACAACTTTGCAAAATAAAATTTGCAAATTTAGCTAAATCAACTTTGTTGCTAATTCAAGCCTTTTGCCAAACTCCCCGACAGGGTACATGATGGCACGTCCCACAATCAGCGCTTTTCAGGGAGACAATCCATGACACTTTATGCAACCCTTTCGGCAGGCCGTAGCCACCCGGTTCTGCGCGACGGTCTGACCGTCATATTCGCAACAATCCTTCTGGCTGTTTCGGCCAAAATCGCCGTGCCGTTCTTTCCCGTCCCGATGACCATGCAGACGCTTGTTGTGGTCGGGCTCGGGCTGGCGCTCGGCTCCCGCATGGCCATGATGGCCGTCGGCCTTTATCTCATCCAAGGTGCCCTCGGTCTGCCCGTCTTCTCCGGTACGCCGGAAAAGGGAATCGGCGTTGCCTATATGATGGGTCCGACCGGCGGCTTCCTGCTTGGCTTCCTGTTTGCTGCCGGTCTCACCGGCTGGCTCGCCGAGCGCGGCTGGGACCGCAACGTGTTCTTTGCCTTTCTTGCGGCGCTTGCCGGGTCGGCGATCATCTATGTGCCCGGTCTCTTGTGGCTCGGCGGTCTGATCGGCTGGGACAAGCCTGTCCTTGAGTTCGGTCTTTACCCGTTCATTCTCGGTGACGTCTTCAAGGCGGCGCTCGCGGCCCTGATTTTCCCGGCCGCCTGGTCGTTTCTGCGGTCCCGGGACTCCGCCTGATGCTTGAGATCATCGAGCAGCTTGAGGAAAAGCGGCGTGAGGCGCATCTGGGCGGCGGGCAGCGCCGCATCGATGCGCAGCACGCCAAAGGCAAGCTGACGGCGCGAGAGCGACTGGATGTGCTCCTCGATCAGGGATCGTTCGAGGAGTACGACATGTACAAGGCCCATCGATGCAGCGATTTCGGCATGCAGGACCAGCAGGTTGCCGGTGACGGGGTCGTCACCGGTTGGGGCACCATCAACGGGCGCCCCGCCTACGTGTTCAGCCAGGACTTCACGGTCTTCGGCGGATCGCTTTCCGAAACGCATGCGGAGAAAATCTGCAAGGTGATGGATCTTGCCATGCAGAACGGCGTGCCGCTGATCGGGCTGAACGATTCCGGCGGCGCCCGTATCCAGGAGGGTGTCGCCTCGCTCGGCGGTTATGCCGAGGTGTTCTGGCGCAATGTCCAGGCATCCGGCGTCATCCCGCAGATCTCGGTGATCATGGGTCCATGCGCCGGCGGGGCGGTCTATTCGCCGGCGATGACCGATTTCATCTTCATGGTGAAGGATACGAGCTACATGTTCGTCACCGGTCCCGATGTGGTCAAGACCGTCACCAACGAAGTGGTGACGGCGGAAGAACTCGGCGGCGCTTCGACGCATACCAAAAAGTCGTCCGTTGCGGACGGAGCCTTCGAAAACGATGTCGAGGCGCTGCTTGAAGTGCGCCGCATGTTCGATTTCCTGCCGCTCTCGAACCGGGAAGCGCCGCCGGTGCGGCACACGCCGGACGATGCGGACCGGATCGAAAAGAGCCTCGATACGCTGGTTCCGGACAATCCGAACAAGCCCTACGACATGCATGAGGTGATCGTGAAAATCGCCGATGAGGGCGAGTTCTGCGAGATCCAGAAGGACTTTGCGAAAAACATATTGTGCGGCTTTGTGCGCCTCAACGGATCGACCGTCGGCGTTGTCGCCAACCAGCCGATGGTGCTTGCCGGTTGTCTCGACATCGACAGCGCCAAGAAGGCCGGCCGCTTCGTGCGTTTCTGCGACGCCTTCAACATCCCGATCCTGACGCTGGTCGATGTGCCGGGCTTCCTGCCGGGCACCGCGCAGGAATATGGCGGCATCATCAAGAACGGCGCCAAGCTGCTTTTCGCCTATGCCGAGGCGACGGTGCCGAAGGTGACGGTCATCATCCGGAAGGCCTATGGCGGCGCCTATGACGTCATGGCCTCGAAACATATCCGCGCCGATGTCAATTATGCCTGGCCGACGGCGGAGATCGCCGTGATGGGCGCCAAGGGCGCAACGGAAATCCTCTACCGCTCCGAACTCGGCGATCCCGACAAGATCGCCCAGCGCACGAAGGACTATGAGGACCGGTTCGCCAATCCGTTTGTCGCCGCCCAACGCGGCTTCATCGACGAGGTGATCATGCCGCATTCGACGCGGCGACGTGTGCTGCGCGCCTTTGAGCTGCTGAGAACCAAGCAGGCCAGCGCGCCGGTCAGGAAACACGACAATATTCCGCTTTAGGCGGGGGAACGGGCATATGTTCAAGAAAATCCTGGTCGCCAACCGAGGCGAGATTGCCTGCCGGGTATTCAAGACGGCAAAGCGCATGGGCATCGCCACCGTTGCCGTCTATTCCGATGCGGACCGCAACGCGCTGCATGTCGACATGGCGGACGAGGCCGTCTTTATCGGGCCGGCGGCCGCGGCCGAAAGCTATCTTGTCATCGACAGGATTGTCGATGCCTGCAAGCAGACCGGCGCCGAGGCGGTACATCCCGGATATGGATTTCTTTCCGAGCGGGCGGAGTTTGCCGAACGGCTCGCAAAGGAGGGTATTGCTTTCATCGGCCCGCCGCCCGGTGCGATCGAGGCGATGGGCGACAAGATCACCTCCAAGAAGATTGCGGCCGAGGCCGGCGTGTCCACGGTTCCCGGCGTCATGGGCCTGATAGACGATGCCGATCATGCGGCGCGCATCGCCGCCGAAATCGGCTATCCTGTGATGATCAAGGCAAGCGCCGGCGGCGGCGGCAAGGGCATGCGGATCGCCTGGAACGACGAGGAGGCGCGGGAGGGCTTCGAGCGCTCCAGGTCGGAGGCCGCGTCCAGTTTCGGTGACGATCGCATCTTCATCGAGAAGTTCGTGACCGAACCGCGCCATATCGAAATACAGGTGCTCGCCGACACCAAGGGTCACTGCATCTATCTGGGCGAGCGGGAGTGCTCCATCCAGAGGCGCAACCAGAAGGTCATCGAGGAGGCGCCGTCGCCGTTCCTCGATGAAGAGACCCGCAAGGCCATGGGCGAGCAGGCGGTGGCGCTGGCGAAGGCGGTCGATTATGCGAGCGCCGGGACGGTCGAGTTCATTGTCGACAAGGACCGCAATTTCTATTTCCTTGAGATGAACACGCGGCTTCAGGTCGAGCATCCCGTGACCGAACTCATCACCGGGGTCGATCTGGTCGAGCAGATGATCCGCGTGGCCGCCGGCGAAACGCTGTCGTTGACGCAGGACGATGTGACGTTGAACGGCTGGGCCATTGAAAGCCGCCTCTACGCGGAGGATCCGTTCCGCAATTTCCTGCCGTCGATCGGACGGTTGACGCGATACAGGCCACCGCAGGAAGGCGAGGACAGCGGCGGCCAGATCGTTCGCAACGATACCGGCGTGTTCGAGGGCGGCGAGATATCGATGTTCTACGATCCGATGATCGCCAAGCTTTGCACCTGGGCGGACAGCCGCGATGCGGCGGTCGAGCGCATGGCCGATGCGCTGGACTGTTTCGAGGTCGAGGGCATCGGCCACAACATCCCGTTCCTGTCGGCTGTCATGGATCATGACCGGTTCCGGTCCGGCAATATCACGACGGCTTTCATCGCCGAGGAATATCCGGATGGTTTCAACGGCGTCGAACCCGACCGCCGGCTTGCGGCCGATCTTTCCGCCGTCGCCATGATGCTCGATGCGATTGAAGCCGAACGTCAGGCGCAGACCGCGAGCGGCCGGTTCGCACAGGGCTCAGGCGTTGCTTCGCTGGAACGCACGATCCGGCGGGATCGCGAGAACGAGCGGGCGACCGTCTCGCGTGACTGCGACGCTTTCATCGTCGCGATCGCGGCATCGGACCCGATGCGCCTCGAAACCGCCTGGCAGCCGGGCGAAACGCTGGCCCTGGTGTCCATTGACGGCAAGTCGTCGGCCTTCAAGGTCGACAGGGTTCCCGGCGGTTACCGGCTTCGCCACCGCGGCGCCGATGAAATCTTGCAGGTTCTGCCGAACCGGGTGGCGGAACTTGCCGCGCTGATGCCGGAAAAACTGCCGCCTGACACGTCGAACATGCTGCTTTGCCCGATGCCGGGCCTCGTTGTCGCGCTGCATGCGGAAGAGGGTGCAACGGTGGAGGAGGGGCAGTCCCTTGCCATTGTCGAAGCGATGAAGATGGAAAATGTGCTGCGCGCCGAGAGGACAGGAAAGGTTGCAAAGATACCCGTCACCGTCGGGGACAGCCTTGCCGTCGATGAGGTGATTATGGAGTTCGAGGCCTGACCCGATCCCGCGCCATGAGGATACGACCATGACCCATGCAAACAGAGACTGGCTGGACCTTGCGAGCAAGGAATTGAAGGGCGCGGATCCGTCGAGCCTCAACTGGGAGACGCCGGAGGGCATCACCATCAAGCCGCTCTATCGGGCGGATGATCTTCCCCGGCAGGCTGGCGATGAACTGCCGGGCTTTGCGCCTTTTACCCGCGGGATTCGCGCGACCATGTATGCGGGCCGGCCGTGGACCGTGCGTCAGTATGCCGGGTTTTCGACGGCCGAGGAATCCAACGCATTTTATCGCAAGAACCTCGCGGGCGGTCAGAAGGGACTGTCCGTCGCCTTCGATCTGGCGACGCACAGGGGTTATGATTCCGATCATCCGCGGGTTCTGGGCGATGTCGGCAAGGCCGGCGTCGCCATCGATTCCGTCGAGGATATGAAAACCCTCTTCAACGGGATTCCGCTGGATCAGATGTCGGTTTCCATGACGATGAACGGGGCGGTTATTCCGGTCCTTGCGATGTTCATCGTCGCGGGCGAGGAGCAGGGCGTTGCGCGTGCCGCGCTGTCAGGCACGATCCAGAACGATATCCTCAAGGAATTCATGGTCCGCAACACCTATATCTATCCGCCGGAAGCCTCGATGCGGATTGTGGCGGACATTATCGACTACACGGCCCGCGAGATGCCGAAATTCAATTCGATCTCGATTTCCGGCTATCATATGCAGGAGGCGGGATCGACGCTGGCGCAGGAGCTTGCCTATACGCTCGCCGACGGGATGGAATATGTCCGCGCCGCAATGAGCAAGGGGCTGGACGTCGACGCCTTTGCCGGCCGGCTGTCCTTTTTCTTCTGCATCGGCATGAACTTTTTCATGGAAGCGGCCAAGCTGCGCGCCGCGCGGCAGCTCTGGGCGCGCATCATGACCGATTTCGGCGCAAGGTCGGAACGCTCGAAGATGCTGCGCACGCACTGCCAGACATCGGGTGTCTCGCTCACCGAGCAGGACCCCTATAACAATGTCGTGCGCACCGCGTTCGAGGCAATGGCCGCGGTTCTTGGCGGCACGCAGTCGCTGCACACCAATTCCTTCGACGAGGCGATCGCCCTGCCGACGGAGTTCTCGGCGCGCATTGCCCGCAATACGCAGCTTATCCTGCAGCATGAGACCGGTGTGACCAATGTGGTCGATCCGCTCGGCGGGTCCTACTATGTGGAGGCTTTGACGAAGGAACTGGCGGACGAGGCCTGGCGGATGATCGAGGAGGTGGAAAGCCTCGGCGGCATGACCAAGGCGGTGGAGCAGGGGCTTCCGAAGATGCGCATCGAGGAGGCCGCGGCGCGCCGTCAGGCGCGGGTCGACAAGGGTGAGGATGTGATTGTCGGCGTCAACCGGTACCGGCTCGACGACGAACCGAAGGTCGACATTCTTGAAATCGACAATGCCAAGGTCCGCGATGCCCAGATCGCGCGGCTGAAGAAAATCCGCGAGACACGGGATCCGAAAGCCTGCGAAAACGCGTTGAAGGCGCTGGAAGATGCTGCCGCCTCCGGCAGCGGCAACCTGCTGGAGGCTGCCGTGGAAGCGGCCCGGGCCCGGGCCAGCCTCGGTGAGATATCGGATGCGATGGAGCGCGCCTTTCAGCGGCACAAGGCGACCACGCGTGTCATATCCGGCGTCTATGGCGATGCCTACAAGGGCGATGCGCAGTATGAGCTGATCCAGAAAAAGATCGCGGACTATCGCTCGCAGCGGCAGCGTGAGCCGCGTATCCTGGTCGCGAAAATGGGTCAGGACGGCCACGACCGCGGTGCCAAGGTGATCGCAACGGCCTTTGCCGATATGGGTTTTGACGTGGAGTTGTCGGACATGTTCGAGACGCCGCCCGAGGTCGCTTCGCGGGCCATCAAAGGCGATGTGGACGTTATCGGCGTATCGTCGCTGGCCGCCGGTCATCGCACGCTGGTGCCCGAACTGATCGGCGAGCTCAAATCGGCCGGCCGCGAGGACATCATCGTCATTTGCGGCGGTGTCATTCCCGAACAGGACTACGGGTTTCTGGAGGATGCGGGCGTGACCGCAATCTTCGGGCCGGGCTCCAACGTGCTCGACGCGGCCAATGTGGTGCTGGCCGAAGTCGCCGGAATGCGCCGCAACCGTTAGGACAGGTCTTTGGTTGGTGATGGGCCTGACGGTGTGTGGGAACACATCGGTGCAGTGTTGTGAATTCGTTGACGACTTTTCATTTTCTGTTCGCCTATCTCATGCCTCCCAATGCGGACGGCATCGCGGACTATCTGAACTATTGGATGCGGCTGCAGCAGGAAAACCGGGTGCTGAAAGAGATGAATGACCACTGGATCGGGCAGACGCCCGCGGACCGAGGCGCTGAGCGTGGACGGTCGTCAGGCGCGAACGGATTTGGAACGGCAGGGCATGCCGCCATTTGATTTTCCCGCTTCGACAACCATGTTTAGGGCATGACAGTGCATGCGGATACACAAACGCTCGGTTATCGTCTGGCGGTGACGCCGCTTGCCGGCAGGACCGTCGCCAAATGCGGCGATGTCGTTCTTGCCGAGAGCCGCGATGCAAAGATGATGCATGAAACGCGGCTGCCCTCCGTCGTCTATTTTCCGTTGAAGGATGTCGCGGTCAAACTGCTGGCCACCAGCGACCACCGGACATTCTGTCCCTTCAAGGGGACGGCGACCTACTGGGATGTGGAGGTGGGTGGTCGTATATTCGAGAACGCTGCCTGGTGCTACAAAACCGCGCTGCCGGAATCCCGCGATATCGAGGGCTATGTGGGCTTCATGCCCGATATTCTCGATACGATCGAGATGGAGGAAGACGGCGCCGGCGCGATTGACGACGGCAACATATCCGGGCCGACCATCGACTGGATCATGCGCGAGGCCTGGCTTTGCGGTTCGCCGGAGGAACTGACTAAGGCCATTGCCGACAAGTTCAACGAAGACGGCATCGCGGTATCGCGTATGAGTGTCCTGATCTGGTCGCTGCATCCGATGATCGCCGGGCGGAACTATGTGTGGACGAAGAAGGACGATCAGGTCCAGACCTACACACCCAGCTACGACATTCACAATCATCCGTCATTCATCAACAGCCCGATGCGGCACGTGACCAACGGTCTGGGCGGCGTGCGGCAGAACCTTCTGAGCGAGGACGCCGAGTTCAGCTTTCCGATCATGGAGGAACTGAAGGCCGAGGGCGCGACGGACTATGTCGCCATGCCACTGCAATTCTCGAACGGGCAGGTCAATGTCCTGACGCTGACCTGCGATCATCCGGACGGCTTCACCACGGCCAATCTGGGTCTTGTTTTCGAGTGCGCGTCCGTGATCAGCCGGCTCTACGAGGTGTTCACGCTTCGTGACAATGCCTCGTCCCTCCTGGAAACCTATCTCGGCAAGCGGACCGGCGCGCGTGTGCTTGGGGGCGAGATCCGGCGCGGCGACGGAGACAGGATCGATGCCGCTATTTTGTTCTGCGACCTGCGCGGTTCCTCCAGGCTGGAGGAGGACATGGGCCGGGACGATTATCTGGTCCTGCTCAACCGGTTCTTCGAGACGACCACGCGGATCGTCAACGACAATGGCGGCGAGGTGCTGAAATTCATCGGCGATGCGGTACTTGCGATCTTTCCGGCCGGCGAGGATGCGGCGCTGGCGAGCCGTCAGGCCCTGTCCGCGGCACGCAGGATCGATCATGACATCAACAGCGGGGCTGCCATCTCGGATGCTTCGGTGCGGTGCGTGGTCGGCCTCGCCTTCGGCAACGTCACCTACGGAAATGTGGGTTCGGAGGAGCGGCTGGATTTCACGGTGATCGGGTCCGCGGCCAATGTCGCGGCAAGACTGGGGGATCTCGGTAAACGTCTCGGCCACGACGTGGTTGCCACAAAGGCGATCGCCGATGCCAGCAGCGGTTCCCTGCGCTCGTTGGGCGATTTCGATCTGCACAATGTGTCCGCTCCGGTGGAAGCTTTCGTCCCTGAGAAAGAGAGATCGACGGGCGGGTCCTGACCGCCGCGGTTGTGCGGTTGGCCCCCGCGGGCAGGGACGCTGGACGGGCTGGGCTGGATGGATATGTTCGCCCGAAATCAGTCGGGATAGGTCTCCAGTTCGATACCCGCCTCGGAGGGCGTCTTTGTGTTCGGCCTTTGCGGCATTTTACGCCCAGCTTGACTTATATCGGGAATTGGGTGAGGCAAGAAGAAGCGAAAACAGCCAGCGGTGGTGCGTTTTTTGCACCACCCCGGAGGAGGAGGAGTATGCATTCCGGATGCGCGGGTCTTCGCGGAACGCGCGGCGCCGTTCGGCCTGATCATGTGGGCGGATCATCCGCTTGCGGAACGCAGCAGCGTGACGGTGGACGAGGTGTCGGCCTACCCGCTGGTGCGAACGATAGACGCGCGCGCCGGCCACTCGCTGCTCGACCAGGAGATGGCATCCCTCTCGATCCAACTTTCGACCCACATCTTCACCAATGCGCTGTTCACCGCCAAGCTGTCGCACAAGGCGCTCGGCGAATACAAAATCGGGCTGATCGTGTCAGCTGCGAGCTCGATCAATCCGGTCAAGCATCTTTTTTTGAGTGTGGCGGAGCGCCATCTCAAAACGCTGAAATTCGATGCTTGACCGGTTCGGCTCTTCCCGCGTGCGGGAAGAGCCCTGTTCCGTCAGTTCCACAGGTCCTTCTGCCAGGTCATCTGCGGCATCTCTTCCACCACCTCGAAGGTGATCGTGTGGTCGAATGTCCGGCCGTGGCGGTCGGTGGTCTGCGCGGTGAGCGTATGGACGCCCGCCGGCAGGTCGGCCGGCAGGTCGGCACGCCAGAGGTGATGCGAGCTCCTGGTCAGCATCCAGCCCTGCAGCGGGCCGGGAACGCCCTGCCACTCGACCCCGGTCCAGGTGGTGAAGCCGTCGGTGTCGGTCTTGTTGCGGGCCGACTTGAAGGCGATCCGGCCGTTGGTCGACTGCTTCGCCAATGCCAGCGGGTCGGCATATTCGACGCCCGAGCGTTTGGCTTCGCCTTCGCCGTCCTGCGTGCGCTTTGCCTCGATCGGCGCTCCGCCGTTGATGGAGACATCGACCTCGCTGTCCTTCGAGCCGTTCCACACATTCACGGCCACCCAGGTGCCGCCCTCCAGATCCGCTCTGGTCAAAAGGTTGAGATCGTAA
>NZ_CFHWAF010000132.1:0-12570 GCF_984452065.1 Hoeflea sp.
TTCCTTGCGCCCTGCCCCTCGTCCGGTCTGATCATCCACGGCGACGCGGATCGTGTCGCTCCGGAAAAGGACGTTCAGGGCCTCGTCGAAAAGCTCAAGACGCAAAAGGGCATCATGATCACCCAGAAGATCATGTCCGGTGCCAATCACTTCTTCAACGGTCAGGTCGACGATCTGATCGGCGAATGCGCCGACTACCTCGACAGGCGCCTGGCCGGCGAGCTGGTTCCCGAACCTGCCCCCAAACGGATCCGTTAGGCGCCGGAGCGGAAAATGACCAGCAAGGCGCGGCACGGCCGGCCCGACACCATCAAGCACATCCTCGTCGGCTTCCGCCTGGTCAGGCGTTAACCCGAGCCGGCATCCTTGCCGACGGGCATCGCCATCTTTCCACCTGTCACGGGCCGGCTGCAGCCCGTTGTCTCCGGCCATGTAAGCGCAAGGCCTTTTTGCGAGCGGATCGCAAGAAACGCCCAGGCTTCGGCCTCCATGGCGTCACCGTCCAGGCCCACAGCCTCGGCGGGAAGCACCGTCGCGTCATGCGCCGACAACAGGTTCTCCAGATCTTCCATGATCATGCGATTGCTTCTGCCGCCGCCGCATATCACCCAGGTTTTGGGAAGCTCGGGCAGGTTTCGTGACGATTTCAGGATGGCCTCCGCCGTCAGCCGCGCCAGGCTGCGCGCGCCGTCCTCAAGATTGGCCTCCTGCGGCTCCGGCGGCAGGAAATCGTTGCGGTCCAGCGATCGCCGCTCCGACGAGACGTCGAAGAACGCCGCGTCCAGATAGGGATCGATCAACCGGCGCAGCAACTGGCCCTCGCTGGCAATCGCGCCGCCCTGGTCAAAGGGAATTCCGGCTTTCATCTCGACCCACTGATCGATCAGCGCATTGCCCGGCCCGGTGTCGAACGCGGTCAGCCGGCCATCCGCATCGACGCTCGTTATGTTGGAAATGCCGCCGATATTGACGAAGGCCACAGGGTGTTCCCGGTCAAGGTTCCTCGTTAGCGCGCCATGATAGGCGGGCGCCAGCGGCGCGCCCTCCCCGTGCGCTCGCATGTCGTCGGCACGCATATCGTAAACCACCGGCAGGCCAAGCCGCCCGGCAAGCAGCGGCCCGTCGCCGATCTGAACCGTGAGGTGCCGTTCCGGTCTGTGCAACACCGTCTGGCCGTGAAAACCCACAAGGTCGATCCGGTCTGCCGACAGCGCGAATCGCGACAGATAGGTTTCCACCGCGTCGGCATGCAGCAGGGTAAGCTCGCGTTCGAGCTCGCCAAGATTGCCGGGACGCTCGTCGCGCTTGCGGATCGATTTTACGGTGTCCAGCGCGTCAGTGAGGCGCCGCCTGAAATCCGGCTTGTACGGAATCGTGAGAAAGGCGCCACGCTCCGCGACCGTATCGCCGTCGCTGCGGACCATCGCAACGTCGATTCCGTCCATGGACGTCCCGCTCATCAGTCCGATGGCGGTCACGACGTCCGCTTTGCCTGCTATGGCCGTGGTCATCAGCATCTCCGATACGATGCATTCAAACAAATGGCGTGAAATCGGTGAAAAAGGATGATAAACGCCCGCCGAACCGACACAAAACGCGCATCGCGACCCGGCGTCAAAGGAAAAATCATGTCCGCCTTCAAATCCGATTTCCTGCATACACTGAGCGAGCGCGGCTTTATCCATCAGACATCGGACGACAGCGGCCTCGACGATCTGTTCCGCAAGGAAACGGTGACAGCCTATATCGGCTACGATCCGACCGCCTCAAGTCTGCACGCCGGCAACCTCATTCAGATCATGATGCTGCACTGGCTGCAAAAGACCGGTCACCGGCCGATCGCGCTGATGGGCGGCGGCACCGGCATGATCGGCGATCCGAGCTTCAAGGACGAAGCCAGGCAACTGATGACGCCGCAGAAGATCGACGAGAATCTCGCCGGCATCCGTGCCTGTTTCTCCAGATACCTGTCCTTCGGCGAGGCAAAAACCGACGCTTTGATGGTCAACAATGCCGACTGGCTCATGGACATCAACTATGTCGAATTCCTGCGCGACGTCGGCCGGCATTTCTCGGTCAACCGCATGCTGACGTTCGACTCGGTCAAACTGCGCCTCGACCGGGAACAGTCGTTGTCCTTTCTCGAATTCAACTACATGATCCTGCAGGCCTACGACTTTGTGGAACTGAACCGTCGCCACGAATGCCGGCTGCAGATGGGCGGCTCCGACCAGTGGGGCAACATCGTCAACGGCATCGATCTCGGCCACCGCATGGGAACGCCGCAGCTCTATGCGGTGACATCACCGCTGCTGACCACGTCCTCCGGCGCCAAGATGGGCAAATCCGCCAGCGGGGCCGTGTGGCTCAACGCCGGCCTTTTGAGCGTCTACGACTTCTGGCAGTACTGGCGCAACACCGAGGACGCTGATGTCGGGCGCTTCCTGAAACTCTACACCACGCTGCCGATGGACGAGATCGCACGCCTCGAGGCGCTGGGCGGTTCCGAGATCAATGAGGTCAAGAAGACCCTTGCAACGGAAGTCACGGCCATTCTGCATGGCCGCGCCGCGGCCGAAGAAGCCGCCGAGACGGCCCGCAAGACCTTCGAGGAAGGCGTGACAGCCGAAAACCTGCCGACGGTCGAGATCGCCGCGTCGGAACTGGACGCAGGCATCGGCCTGCTCAGCTTGTTTGTTACGACGGGCCTCGCCACGTCCAATGGTGAGGCCAGACGTCACGTGAAGGGCGGCGCCGTGAAAATCAACGACAAGCAGGTCACCGACGAACGGCGCGCCGTCGACAGATCGGATCTGACCGGCGACGGCGTTGTCAAACTCTCGCTCGGCAAGAAAAAGCACATGCTGGTGCGGCCCGTCTGACTCGGCTCGCTCTACCGCGACTCGCTCCTGAAATTATACTGGCCCTCCGCTTCGACATTTGTGCTGTCGTTGCGGAACTGGAAAATCGACCTGAATATACCCGGAGCAATGAGGGAAATCGGATTGATGGCAAGGGTCGGATCGTCGAAACTTCCGGTCAGCCTGAACGTGATTCCGATCAGGCCGCGGTCGCGGCCGTTGCCGAGAATGACGCCCAGGACCGGGATCTCGCCAAATATCCGGTTGAGGCCGTAGGCGGGCATGAAAGTGCCCGTGATGTCCATGCCGGTGTCGCGGTCATAGACATCGCCCTGGAACGCGAAGCCAACCTCGGTTCCGCGGGCCACGCCGTCGCTTAAATGAAGAAAGCCGTCGCCCATGTCGATGCGGGCAAAGGCATATTGGAAATACGCCCGGCTGACATCGATATCACGGCGCACAGCCTCGTTGAGGCTTTCGCCGCCCTGCGGGCGCGTTGAGACGAGTTTCTGAAGATTCTCATCATCCACCACACTGAAATCGTTGATGTCGACCGTGCCGACATAGGGCCCGTCTGCGGACCTGGCCAACTCTATGTCCAGCGTGCCGCCCTGGATTTTGCTGTAGATGTCGGCAAAACGGACGGCGGCGCCCGCATCGTCGCTGCTTATGGTCAGGATAAGACCCGATCCGTCATGCTTGCCCACCGCATCGACCTTCTCGCCGCTCCTGGTGGTGGTTTGCAGATCCAGCCCCAGGATTGTGTTGCCGCGGCCGACATAGTCCATCTTGAAGGGTTGGACCGTCTCGCCGCCAAAACCGATGGCGCGGTCCGTCCTGATCCTCAGTTCGACCTTCTCTGCCGCTTCCCCGCCGGACTCGCCCTGCGTATCGGCCAGAAGGTGTTTGATCGACGATCTCAGGTCGACGGCCTCTCCCTCGACATTGATCGAATAGGTGCCGTCATTCCTGGTCAGATCGACCGAGAACGCATCGTCTCTGCTGAGCGATGCCCGCGAGATATCCGCCTTGATCAATTGACCGTTTCGCATTTCCAGATTGCCCGCGGCGGAAAATCCCTCGCCTTTGAGGTCGAAGTCCTTGATGGTGAAAGCACCGGGCAGACCCAGACCTTTCCTGGCTTCCTCCTCGGCCTGCGCGTTTGCCGTCTGCCGGGTTGCGCCGGTCTCGATGGGAACCAGTTCGAACGTCGCGGTGGCCTTGATACCTTTTCCTTTCGACCAGCCGATCCATGGGAGGATCAGCCGCGCCTCGGTAAAGTCCGCGTCAATTGCCTGCCGGCCCTCCTTTCCGAGCTTTGCCGTCAGGAAAACGGTTCCCTTCACCAGTTCGTTGAGCTGCGGCGCAAATTCCTCGCGATCTGCTTCGCTGACCTGGAATTTAACGGTCCTGTCCGACTCGACACCGTTGCCGGCCTCAAGAGGTTCGGTGAAGTCGACCTGCGATTGTATGCCGTTCAATTCGGCCTGCGCATCGATCCTGATCGTGGTTGTGTCGACATGCATTTTACCGGTGGCGTTGGTCACCTTCACGCCGTCGACCTCGGGTCCAATGCTGACACCGTCAAGGTCGAGATCCACGTCCCAGACCGGGCTTGGCGGATTTTGCTTCTGAACAAGACCGAACACGACATGAACCTTCGAGCTGACGGTTCCCTCGAAATCGTCAACCTTGTAAGGCGTGCGTTGCAGCGCGCTGATCGGGCGATAGGAGATCAACTCCGCAACCGCCGACGCCTCACCGGAAACCTCGATATCGAGCTCCGCCATCAGCGGCCGCGCATTCGTCTTGCCGATAACAAAATGGCCGTTGGCAACGTCGACGCTGCGTCCGGAGGCAAAATAGGACGAACCCTTGTCGATCTTCAGTTCCAGCCGGTTGCCGCGCAAGGTCAGCAGTCCGTCGGCATTCCTGACCGGCGGGATATCACCGGCAACGTCGAAGCGGGCGTTTTCGATGTTGAAGTCGATCAGAAGCTGTTGATCGTCGAGATGAAGCGCGTTCGGCAACGCCTTCGCCATACGCCCTTCGGGTATGAACACCCTGATCTGGCCATCGTTCACGGTGCCGCCAAACAGATTGTCGAGAACCCAGGACCTAGCCATTTTGGCGATCCAGTAGGGCCACAGCTGTTTGACCGACGCGGTATCCATCCTGTCTATATTGGCGACAAAGCTGATCTCCGGGCTGGTGTCCGAAAACTGCACGCTGGCGGAGGAAAACACGCTTCCCTCACGTCCCCTGACGATAAATTCATCGACATAGAGCCGCCTTTCGGCCCTCACGAATCGCCCGAACGCCTTCATCGCCACATTGACCGGCGGTTCCGTCGAATCCGTCGGGGCCACCCGTGCCCGGTTGACCAGCAGATCAATGGCGATTCCCTCGTCGGTCTGGTCCGGAAGATTGTGCAGGTCGATGATACCACCGTTGAAGCTGTAGGAAGATTTACCGATATCGAGTTGCGACTGTTCGATCTCAATCGATTTTCGCTTCGTATCCATCGCAAGCCGGATGCGGCTCGGCTTCAATTCGGCCGCCACGCCGTCCATGAAGAGGTCGCCCGCGGAGAAATCGAGAACGGCGTTCAGTTCCGATGCTTGTCCGGCGCCGCGGCTCAGAGCCGTCATCTGGATTTCGACATCGCTTTCCAGACGGAACTTGCGTTCCGGATTGTCGGACAACTCCCTGATCATCTTGCCCAGATGCACACCGGTTACGCGCGCATCGAGTTGCATCCTGTCTGTCTGCTCGCCGGACGGAGCTGCCTCGGCCGTCACCTGGATGTCCTGCCCCGCAAATTCCAGACCGGCCTCCACATTAAGACCACCCTCGCCGTCACTGGCGATCTCGGCCGAGCTCACCGCAATCGAACCGCTCCTGCCGACAACCCCCTCGAATGTCATGTCCGACAGGAATACGGAACGGGTCTCCCTGTCCTCCAGCGTCGCAGACAGGGTTTGCACAAGCGTCAACGCCCGGTCTGTCACCGGTTCGAGATCGGCGATCTCAAAAGGCTCTGCGCCTGCGTTTCCGGTTGTTCCGCCAGTTCCCCCGCCGCTCGCGGCATTGACCAGTCCGCCCTCGATTTCGATGTGGGAAATCTTGAGCTGTCCGGACAGAAGCGGCAGGATCTGCAGCGCGATCCTGGCTTTTGCCGCATGGATGACCTCAACGCCGTCGGCGATCCGCCGAAGCCCGACATCGCGCGCCTCCAGGGCGACCATCCCGTGTTTCGCCAACCGGAGCCTGGTATGGTCCACCGTCGCCTGATATTGATCGCCTGCGGCATTTTGCAGCAAAGCCTGCGCACGCCCCGTCAGCGAGCCGTCGGCCGCTCCGCTTTCCAGAAGCACCAGGGCCCCCAACACCAGCAGGATAATCAGGGCGGAAACAATGGCGAAGCCTCTGGCGCAATGATGAAACAATCCGTGGCGGGCCGGTGTGTTTACGATGATCGGATCATGTGCATTGGCCGAAGGCATCTCGTGCAGCGCGGGCGAATCGGGCCGCCTGTCTTTCTTGCCTCCGCCGTGTGTGTTCGTCATGGATTGCGTTCCGATGCCACAGGTGCAACATCCGACTCCCATTTTGTGGCCAGGGGAATTGGACGATTCTAACTCCAACTATATAGCACGGCATTCGTAGCAACAGCATCGCAGCACGACAGGAGAGCACATCAATGAATGAACTTGCCGAAGGCATGAAGGCGCCGGAATTTTCCTTGCCCCGAGACGGTGGCGAGACCGTGGCCCTTTCGGATTTTTCGGGTCGTAAACTGGTCCTCTTTTTCTATCCAAAGGACGATACCAGCGGCTGCACGGCCGAAGCCGTTGCCTTCACTGCGCTTGAGGACAAGTTCAAAGCCGCCGGCGCCGCCTTATTGGGCATGTCGCCCGACAGCGTGAAAAAGCACGACAAGTTCATCGCAAAGCACGAACTCTCCGTGCCGCTGGCGTCGGATGAGGAGAAAACCACCCTCGAAAGCTACGGGGTCTGGGTCGAGAAAAGCATGTACGGCCGTAAATATATGGGCGTCGAACGCTCCACATTTCTCATTGACGCGAACGGGAACATCGAGAAGATATGGCGCAAGGTGAAGGTGCCCGGACACGCCGATGCCGTCCTCGAAGCCGTCGGCGGATGACTTCCCGCCGGCGCGCCAGCGGTCATGGAAAGCCCGCACGATGACGGCCGGCGATATCCTTTCGTTCAGATCGCTGCGCGATGGCGCGAACAAGGCCATTCGCGCATGCGATCTCGACACGAAAACCGCGATCGCGCAGGAGGCGGCGCGGCGCTGGCACGCGCGCTCGATATCGCTGCGGTCTCCACTCGACGAACCGGTCGCGGAAAGGCCCGGGCGGCCTGAAAAACCCGAGCTTTTACCGCCCCGGCTCGTCAGGAAACGCAACCTCAATACGCTTGAAGGGCGCATTGCGTTGTTGCATGCGATTGCCCATATCGAGCTGAACGCCATCGATCTCGCGCTCGATATCGTCGCCCGCTTCGCCAGCGAACAGGTTCCGCTGACATTCTTCGATGGCTGGATGCAGGTCGCCTTTGAAGAAGCCAAGCACTTCAATCTGATCAGAAACCGGCTGCGCGCCCTCGGCGCCGATTACGGCGATCTGCCGGCCCATGACGGCCTGTGGCAGGCAGCGCACGACACACGCAACGATCTGAACGCCAGGCTCGCCGTTGTCCCCCTGATTCTCGAGGCACGCGGACTGGATGTGACGCCCTCACTGCAAGCAAAGATGATTGCGACCGGTGACAAGGAGAGCGCGGCCGTCCTCGACGTCATCTACAATGATGAAAAGAAACATGTCGCCATTGGCGCCAAATGGTTCCGCTTTCTGTGCCATCGACAGCACAAGAACCCGGAGGAAGCCTTTCGGAAACTGGTCCGCGCGAACTTCCGCGGGCAACTGAAGGCGCCCTTCAACGATATCGCCCGTGCGGAGGCCGGTCTCACTCCGTCATTCTATCGGAACCTGACCTCGGCAAACGCCTCTTAGAAACACGAACTCAAGCCTTTATTAACCTTAACGCAGTGTAATGGTGTCGTTGCAAGGACAGCATTGTGGGGGTAACCGTGTCGCAAAGTTCAGTGGGCCGCGTTTTCGGCAAACGCACAAAGCAACACACGATCATCCTGGCAAGCGGCGATCGGATTCGACACTGGACTGTCCGGCCATGGATGCTTGGCGTAACGGTGAGTGTTCTGGCCGTGTTCGCCATCGGCCATGTTCTTGGAACAACGTATCTGGTTCTGCGTGACGACCTCGTCGGTGCGGCGATGGCCCGGCAGGCGCATATGCAACATGCCTATGAGGACCGGATCGCCTCGCTGCGTTCGCAGGTCGACCGGATCACGAGCCGGCAGCTTCTCGATCAGCAGCTCATGGACGACAAGATGACCCGGCTTCTGGAACAACAGGCCATGTTGAGCACGCGTCACGGGCGTCTCGACATGCTGCTCAAAAGCGCTGATGTCGTTGAATTCGTACCGGAGCGGATTCCAGTGCCGACGGCACGGCCCGATGCGACCGACATCGAGGAGCCGCAACGTCGCGCGGACGCCGCGCCGAATGCCAGGCAGGCCCGCCTTGAAACGGCAATCGCCGACACGCACATTCGTGCCGGCCAACTCGCCTACGCGGCCCAGCCGGCACGACAGGCCGAGACGATCTTCGACAATGTCGTCGGTAGCCTGAGGACAATCGAGCAGGAGCAATTCGAAAAGGTACAGGTGCTGACGTCCAAAGCCTACCGGAATGCCGAAACGATACGCTCCATTCTCCTGAAAACCGGCGTGACGGCCAGTCTTGAAAACGCCGTGGGCGGACCGTTCATCAGCGCCGACAAGCCGAAGGCTTTCGACAGCTCGCTGAATGATCTCGGCGATGCTCTTGATACGCTGGAACAGGCCAGGACGCTGGCACGCCGGATCCCGATCGCACATCCCGTGCCGAACCATCCCATCAGCAGCCACTTCGGAAAGCGCAGGGATCCCTTCTTCAAGCGCCTTGCTCATCACGCCGGCATCGACTTCAAGACCCCGTACGGCCGGGAGGTCTTTTCCACCGGAATCGGCAAAGTCGTAAAAGCCGGCCGCAAAGGCGGCTACGGCAAGATGATCGAGATCGATCATGGCAACGGCATAACAACGCGTTACGCGCACCTGTCCCGTATCCATGTCAAGATTGGTGATACCGTTACGGTCGGCGAGCGCATTGGCGCGACAGGCAGCACCGGCCGTTCCACCGGACCGCATCTCCACTACGAAATCCGGCTCAACGACGTCGCCGTCAATCCCCAGCGGTTCCTGACAGCCGGCGAACAGCTTCGCAACTATCTTTGATGGGAAGCGCCGGACCGCCGGTGCAGATCGCTCCCGTACATACTTTATGTGGATGATCGGGCTTTATGTGGATGATCGGGCCGGCATTTTGCTCGCCCCGTGAATTTGTTCACAATACGACAGAATTAACTGTCTTTGCCACAAATACCCCATAATTGTTGCCGAACGGGTACAAATTCCGTGATTACCTTGACTTGCGGGGTTGATCGGACTAGTCGGGGCGCAATATGGACGAGGTGCGACGGCACCCCAATTACCCAAGGCTCTTAACAACGGAAACGACATTTCCTTTGGTAACATTTTCTGATCTTGGCTTAAGTCAAAAGGTGCTTTCAGCCGTCGAGGACGCTGGATACACCACGCCAACACCTATTCAGGCAGGGGCGATCCCGCCTGCCCTCGAGCACCGTGACCTGCTTGGCATCGCACAGACGGGAACGGGCAAGACCGCATCTTTCGTGCTTCCCATGCTGACGCGCCTTGAAAAGGGCCGCGCGCGTGCGCGCATGCCGAGAACACTCATCCTGGAGCCGACGCGCGAGCTCGCAGCGCAGGTCGAAGAGAACTTCGTCAATTACGGCAAGTATCACAAGCTGAATATCGCGCTCCTGATCGGCGGCGTTTCCTTCGACGAGCAGGACCGTAAGCTGGAGCGCGGCGCCGATGTGCTGATCGCGACGCCGGGCCGCCTTCTTGATCATTTCGAGCGCGGAAAACTGCTCCTGACGGGCGTCGAGATCTTCGTGATCGACGAAGCGGACCGGATGCTCGACATGGGCTTCATTCCCGATATCGAACGCATCGCCAAACTCATCCCCTTCACCCGGCAGACCCTGTTCTTCAGTGCAACCATGCCGTCCGAGATTCAGACGCTTGCCGACCGGTTCCTGCAGAACCCGGAAGAGATCAAGGTTGCGCCGCCGTCCACCACGGCCAATACGGTCACACAGCGGCTGATTGCATCCGGATCGAAGGACTACGAAAAACGCGGCGTGCTGCGCGATCTGATCCGCGAACAGGATGATCTGAAAAACGCGATCATCTTCTGCAATCGCAAGCGTGACGTTTCGGATCTCTTCCGCTCGCTTGAGAGGCATGAATTCTCGGTCGGCGCCCTCCATGGCGATATGGATCAGCGCGCCCGCATGACGATGCTGCATAATTTCAAGGAAGGAAACATCCAGCTTCTGGTCGCATCGGATGTTGCCGCCAGAGGTCTCGATATTCCCGATGTCAGCCACGTCTTCAATTTCGACGTCCCCGTTCATGCGGAAGACTATGTCCACCGCATCGGGCGGACAGGACGGGCCGGACGCACAGGAAAGTCCTTCACGCTGGTCGTAAAGCGGGACTCCAAACAGGTCGCCGCAATTGAAAAACTGATCGGCAAGGCCATTGAATGGCACAAAGGGGATATGTCCTCGATCATCGAGGACGAGACGGAAGCCGAAAAGCCGAAGTCGAAGTCGCGGCGCGGTTCCAAACAGGAACAGGGCGAAGCGCCTGGCCGGAACAGGAAGGATAAGAAGGACACGGTCGGCACATCAAAAGACGACACGTCCGGCAAGCGCAAGAAAGCGGCAAACAACAATGACGACAGGCGCCGCCCAAGACGCGGCGACGCTGACGATTCGCCGACGCCGATCGGCTTTGGCGATGAAATCCCCGCCTTTATGATGATTGGCGCCAAGCACTGAACAACGCGCCGAACGGCATAAACAGCTGACTATCTGGACCTTAACGCAGCATCGAACGCGATGCGGACCCATCGCGTGAGTTCATCGGGATCGTCCAGTGCCTCGTCCGGAATGGACCAGTACGGCATTTTGACCGGCTTGGTTTTTCCGTCATGGACCCATTGGGTGGAACCGGCCGCCTCGAACAGTCCGGCGCTTTCAGAATCGGCCTTCAGCAATATTTCACCATCAACCTCAAGAGCCAGAATGCGGCCCTGATGATATATGCCCTTGCCGCCGAACATGTTCTTGATCGTCACCGGTCCAAGGCCGTCAAACATGTCGCGGATCGCATCATTGTCCATGGCTTGTCTTCCCGCCCTCAGACACACAGGCTGACACGGAAATGGCGACCCCGGTAGGACTTGAACCCACAACCTAGCGCTTAGAAGGCGCTTGCTCTATCCGGTTGAGCTACGGGGCCATTTACAAATCCGCTTTCCGAAACAGCCCCTCAGTGTGTCCAGGGCTGACGCCGGTCGAAACGGAAATTGTCCGCATAGGCGACGCGCCTGCGCTTCGGCTCATGCGGTTCGATCACGCGGTACGCAATGCCGTTGCGTTCGGCATAGCTGACCGCCTCGTCGCGGCTTTCAAAGCTCAGCCTGATCTGCTGTTTCATATCCCCGGAGGACGTATAGCCCATGATAGGATCGATGGTCCGCGCAACTTCCGGATCGTATTCGAGCACCCACAGATGGGTCTTGGCCTTGCCCGACTGCATGGCCGTCTTCGCGGGGCGATAGATTTTTGCCGACATGCCAAACAACTCCATCCGATCCGGGCGCCGCCGCGCCTTCCGGCTCTGGTCGGAGCGGCAGGATTCGAACCTGCGACCCTCTGGTCCCAAACCAGATGCGCTACCAGGCTGCGCTACGCTCCGTCCATGATGCGACGGGAAATACACGCTTCGTCTTCCGCCTGCAATACGCTTTTCCGGAATTGTTCTCAATAATCAGGGCGCCGGCAATAATGCTCTCACCGATGCCGCGCCGTCGGGAAACACCCGCTGTCAGGAACGGTTCAACTGCCACATCCGCAGGTTCAAAAAAGCGGCGAAACTAACCCATGCGAGATATGGAACGAACAAGAACGCCGCCGTTGGTGAAAGCGGCCAGGCAAGAACGATGAACACCACGATTGTCAGCCAGAGACAGAGGATGTCGACAAACGCGAGTGCCATTTGCCGGCGACCGAAGAACAGCCAGGACCAGGCGGCGTTGAAGGCAAGCTGCAACGCCCAGACAGCCAGTGCCGGGCTCACCCCCTCGGTCCGCCAGACAAGCCAGCCGGCGATCGCTATAAAGAGATAAAGGGCGCTCCAGGCGACCGGGAAGGCCCAGTTCGGCGGCGTCCATTGCGGTTTTTCAAGAGACGCATACCATGCGCCGGGTTTGAAGATTGACCCGACCGCAGCGGCAGCAATGACGAGAACGAAAAAGACGATAAAAGACATCAAAACCCTCTACTCCGGTTTCGCCAGTCGGCGTGATTGCCTGCCCCGTAGATCACCTAGAGTATCGGGCGACCATATTGATCCATTTGATGATCCAAATCAGCTTGCTCGGCCAGGCGAACGGCGCCG
>NZ_CFHWAF010000133.1:0-12444 GCF_984452065.1 Hoeflea sp.
ACGCGCATGTTCCACGGCGCGGGTAATGGCCCGGTCGACGGCCTTGCCGAGATAGGCCGTGAGCTTCTTGCCGAATTCGCGCATGCCCATATAGGCGCGCCCGGAGGCCAGCCGCGCGAGATAGGCGCTCATCGCTCCGGTCGGCGGTGCGATGGACATGTCATTGTCGTTGAGGATGACAATGAGACGGGCATCCAGCGCGCCCGCATTGTTGAGCGCCTCATAGGCCATGCCGGCCGACATCGCGCCGTCGCCGATGACGGAGATCACGTTGCGATTGCCGTTCTCCATGGCGTTGGCCACCGCCATGCCGAGACCGGCGGAGATGGATGTGGAGGAATGGGCCGCCCCGAACGGGTCGTATTCGCTTTCTGCGCGCCGTGTAAAGCCGGACAGCCCGCCTTCCTGGCGCAGGGTCCGGATGCGGTCGCGCCGTCCGGTGAGGATCTTGTGCGGATAGCACTGATGGCCGACATCGAAGACCAGCCGGTCGTGCGGCGTGTCGAACACCTTGTGAATGGCAAGCGTCAATTCCACCACGCCAAGACCGGCGCCGAGATGGCCGCCGGTGACGGAGACCGCATCGATCATTTCGGCGCGCAGTTCGCCCGCAAGCTGCGGCATATCCCGGTCGTCGATCTCTTTCAGGTCGGCGGGAAGGTTCACGCGGTCGAGGAGGGGAGTTTCGGACTTTTCGCTCACTGGTACTTTCCATGTGGTTTGGCGATTAACTAGCGCGCACGCGCATTTTGTTAACCCGTCGGACGATAGCAAGTGCACAAAGCCCGCGAGCGGTCCAGCCCGTATTTCAGTGGAATGGCCCGGCGGGACCGACTAATTCACCGAATTCCGCCCATATTGTGGTTATTCGGCATCCAGAGGCTCGGTGCCGGCCACGTTTCCACTGCGGTCCAGCCGGATCTTCTCGATACGGTCTTCGGCTGCCTTGAGCAGTTTCTCGCAATGCGACTTCAGCGCTTCGCCGCGCTCATAGATCTCGATCGAGCGGTTGAGCGGCACATCGCCCGTTTCCAGGCTCGCGACGATCTTCTCGAGCTGGTCGAGCGCCTGCTCGAAGCTCATTGCCGCGATGTCGTCATTGCCTTTCTGATCGTCGCTCATCTTTATCCTCTCATCAGACGCCGCACATGCGAAGCGGCCGACTCGGCCAGTCCGACGAGATCATACCCGCCTTCCAGTATGCTTACGAGACGGTTGTCGCAAAAACGACCGGCAATATCCATCAGCTTGCCCGTTGCCCAGTCGAAATCCTCCTCGGTGAGGTTGATCTCGGCGAGCGGGTCGCGGTGGTGGGCGTCAAAGCCCGCGGACACGATGACGAGGTCGGGGCGCATGTTTTCCACCGCCGGCAGAACCCGCGTCCTGAAGGCCTCGCGGAAACGTTCGCTGCCGGTCTGCGGCGAAAGCGGCGCGTTGAAGATATTGCCGGCGCCGGTTTCGTCCTTTGCGCCGGACCCCGGGTAGAGCGGCATTTGATGGGTTGAGCAGTAGACGACGCTTGCGTCCTCCCAGAATACATCCTGGATGCCGTTGCCATGATGGACATCCCAGTCGACGATCGCCACGCGCTCGGCGCCGTGCGCCTGCTGTGCGTGGCGGGCGGCGATGGCGGCCTGATTGAACAGGCAGAAGCCCATCGCCCGGTCCTTTTCCGCATGGTGCCCCGGAGGTCGGGCGGCAAGGAACCCGTTGTCCGACGCGCCGCCGAAGACGTCGTCCACCGCCGCGACCGCGCCGCCAACGGCCGTCAGCGCCGCCTCGAGGCTCTTCGGACTGGCGATCGTGTCGGCGTCGATGGGCGCGAGCCCCTCCTGCGGTATCGCCGCCTTCACCTTGGCGAGATGCTCCTCTGGATGGGCGAGCAGCACGACGGATTCGTCCGCGGCCTCCGGTTCGATCCGTTCGAGGGCATCGAAATCCGATGCCTCGAACACCTTGTCCAGCGCCCGGAGCCGGTCGGGGCGCTCCGGATGGCCGGCGGGCGTCAGGTGTTCCAGATAGATCGGATGCGTGTAAAGCCGGGTTGTCATGGTTCACCGAGTGTCGGGATTAATTTTGTTTCAACAGGTTACGGTCTCGGCGGAATCACCGTATCAGCTTTCTATGACCGTTGTCCTGGTTATGGCGATGCCGAATCCTTCCAGACCGACATAGTGACGTTCGCGTGACGCAAAGAGCTCGATGGACGAGATATCGAGGTCTTTCAGGATCTGCGCGCCAAGGCCGATCTCCAGCCATTCGTTTTCGCGCGCCATCGCCTCTTCATGGTCCTCGCGCTCGCCGGCGGCCGTGCGGCCATTGCCGAAATTGCCGACGCCCACCGAGCCTTCGCGCAGATAGACGATGACGCCGCGCCCCTGTTCGGCGATGTGTTTCATGTACTGATCGATGGGCGCGACCTTGCCGAACACGTCATCGACGACGGATTCCAGGTGAAGGCGTACCGGAATGTCGACGCCGTCGCGGATATCGCCGAAGACCACCGCGACATGCTGCATCGGATCCCAGGGCAGGGCATAGGTGTGTGCCGTCGCCGTCCCGAACGGCGTTTCGACGGCAAAGACCTCGCCTTTTTCGATCAGGGTCTCCTGGCGCTGCCGATAGGCGATGAGATCGGCAACGGACACCTGTTTGAGCCCGTGCGCTTGCGCAAAAGCCGCAACCTGCGGACCGCGCGTGACGGTTCCGTCGTCATTGACCAGCTCGCAGATCACGCCCACCGGCGGCAGGCCGGCAAGCTTGCACAAATCGACAGCCGCTTCCGTATGGCCGGAGCGCATCAGCACGCCGCCCTCGCGCGCCACCAGAGGGAAAATATGTCCCGGCCGGACAAAGTCGTCCGCGCCGGCATTCGGATTGGCCAGATTGCGCACCGTCAACGTACGGTCATCGGCCGAGATGCCGGTGGTCGTGCCGTGTTTGTAATCCACCGAGACGGTGAAGGCGGTGGCGTGCGGCGCATCGTTTTCGGCGACCATCGCCGTCAGATTGAGCCGTTTCGCCTCGCTGCGCGGCATCGGCGTGCAGACGATCCCCGATGTGTGGCGCACGATAAAAGCCATGTTTTCAGGTGAGCAGTGCACTGCCGCGACAATCAGGTCGCCTTCGTTCTCGCGGCCGTCATCATCGGTTACGACGACGATTTCGCCCGCCTCGAATGCGCGCAGCGCTTCCACGACTCGTGCTTGATCATAGGACATTGCGCGTTCCGTCATCCCGCCTGTTCAGATTCGGCCCGTCTGGCCCCTGTGCCGCAGATAATGGTCGGCGAGCGTGCAGGCAAGCATGGCTTCGCCGATGGGCACAGCCCTTATGCCGACACAGGGATCATGGCGGCCCTTGGTGCGCACATCAACCTCCTTGCCGTCGGCGTCGATGCTGCGGCGTTCATTGAGGATCGACGAGGTCGGCTTGACCGCGAAGCGCGCCACGATCGGCTGGCCGTTTGAAATGCCGCCCAGAACGCCGCCCGCATTATTGGAGAGGAACAAAGGTTGCCCGTCATTGCCGATACGCATCTCATCGGCATTCTCTTCACCGGTGATTTCCGCCGCGCCGAAGCCGTTGCCGATTTCCACGCCCTTGACAGCGTTGATCGACATCAGGTTGGAGGCGATATCCTGATCGAGCTTGGCATAGACCGGCGCGCCGAGGCCCGCCGGGACACCTTCGGCCACCAGTTCAATCACCGCGCCGACGGATGAGCCGGCTTTTCTCACCTCGTCCAGATAGGCCTCCCATTTCGGCACAGTCTCGGGATCGGGGCAGAAGAAGGCATTGGTGTCGATGCAGTTCCAGTCCCAATTGTCGCGGTTGATGGCGATGTTTCCGATCCGCACGAGCGCGCCGCGGACCGTCGCCTGCGCGATCACCTTGCGCGCCAGCCCGCCTGCCGCGACACGGGCCGCCGTTTCGCGGGCCGAGGAGCGCCCGCCGCCGCGATAGTCGCGAATGCCGTATTTGGTGTCATAGGTGAAATCCGCATGGCCGGGCCGGTATCTGCGGGCAATCTCGGAGTAGTCCTTGGAGCGCTGATCGGTGTTTTCGATCATCATCGAGACGGGCGTGCCGGTTGTGACAAGCGTCTCGCCGTCGTCCTGCGGCATAAAACCGGACAGAACCTTGACGGCATCGGCCTCGCGCCGCTGGGTGACGAAGCGCGACTGGCCGGGTTTGCGCTTGTCGAGCCAGTGCTGCAGTTCCGCCACCGTAAACTCGATCCCGGGTGGACAGCCGTCGATCACGCAGCCGAGGGCAGGGCCGTGGCTCTCGCCCCAGGTCGTGACGCGAAACAGGTGACCGAACGTGTTGTGTGACATGCACTGTGCCTGCGCTTGTTTCAGTCAGCCGGCAATGAGCAGGCCGATCAGGATCACGTGTTCGTCTAGGCAGTTTTTCTCAGCGGGTCAAATCAATCGCTTCCGCCGCGATCGCGATCAGGCTCATGACATTGGGGGAAACCTCCAATTCCCGGCGGCTCTACTGATCGGCCGGCAGCCAGCGCAAATGCCCGTCCTCGATCTTGAGGACCCTGTCCTGCGGAATAACGAGTTCGGCGGCCTCTTCGCCGCTCATATCGGCGAGGCGGCGAAACAGCGACCGGATGACGCCGCCATGGCTGACGCATATGGTCGGGTGTTCGATCTCCGTGAACCAGGCGGCAACGCGCCAGCTCAATATCTCGTAGCTTTCCGAGTTCGCGCCGGGCGGCTGAAAGTTCCACTTGTCTTCGGACCGCTCCCTGACGCGGCCCGGCTGATCGCGGGTCAGTTCCGCAATCGTCGAGCCTTCCCAATCGCCGAAACACACTTCGATAAGCCGGTCGTCGATGCGATAGCCGTCCGTCTCGAGCCCCATCGCCCCGCGCACCCGTTCCATGGTCTCGCGCGTGCGGCCAAGGGGGCTTGCGGCAAAGTCGAAATCCGTGACTTTTGCACCAAGCTCATGTTTGAGCAGCAAACCGTTGCCGTCGGCCTGCCTTTGTCCTTCGGCGTTGATCGGAATGTCCTGGGCGCCCTGGAAGCGCCCGTCCAGATTCCAGTCCGTAACCCCGTGACGAATGACGTAGACCACCGGTGCCGTTGGCGCCATGGCCATAACTCCCGTCGATTTTTCGGTACGCTATCAGTCTTTGATGACAGAAATATCCGGCGCGTCCACCGCCTTCATGCCGACCGTATGGTATCCGGAATCAACATGGTGCACCTCTCCCGTCACGGCAACCGAGAGATCGGAGAGCAGATAGAGCGCCGACGCGCCGACCTCGTCGATCGTCACCGTGCGTTTCAACGGGGCATTGTATTCGTTCCACTTCAGAATATAGCGGAAATCCCCGATGCCGGAGGCGGCCAGCGTCTTGATCGGGCCGGCCGAAATGGCATTGACGCGTATGCCGCGCCCGCCGAGATCCACGGCGAGATAACGCACGCTGGCTTCGAGCGCCGCTTTTGCCACGCCCATGACGTTGTAGTGCGGCATGACCTTCTCCGCGCCGTAATAGGTCAGTGTCAGGATCGAGCCGCCTTCGACCATGATGGCCTCGGCCCGTCTGGCGAGCGCGGCCAGCGAAAACACCGAGATTTCCATGGTGCGGGAGAAATTGTCGCGCGTCGTATCGACGAATCGGCCGGTCAACTCCTCCTTGTCGGAGAAGGCGATCGCATGGACGAGGAAATCGATCTTTCCCCACTTTTGCTCGATTGTGTCAAAGACGGCGTCCATGCTGCCGGGATCGGTGACATCGCAATGGCCGGCGACAAAGGCGCCGAGTTCCGAGGCAAGCGGTTCCACGCGCTTTTTCAGGGCTTCTCCCTGATAGGTCAGAGCAAGTTCGGCACCGGCATCCGCGCACGCCTTGGCGATACCCCAGGCAATCGACCTGTTGTTGGCGACGCCCAATATCACTCCGCGTTTGCCTTTCATCAGACCTGCAGCCAGAACCATATCCCACTCCATGCTATTTGCTAAAATGGCTATGGCACAGCCGACACATGCGTTCAAGACGCAAGCGGCGTCGCATGCCCCGCGCACGCAGTCGTTGCAGCGTTTTCAACCTGTCTGGTGATCGACGGCGCGCTGACGGTTACAAGGACGATTTCGCGAATTCGGTCAGATCGTCGTCCTGCGCGTCCGGAAGCATCAGCCGCACATTGACATAGAGGTCGCCGCGCCCTTTGCCGCCCGCAGGCAGGCCTTTGCCGCGGACCCGCAGCACCCGGTCGGACCCCGACCACGGCGGCACTTTGACCAGAAACCGTCCGTCCAGGCCGTCCACCGGCAGCTTTGCGCCCAGAATGCCGTCCTTCAGATCGACGGCAAGGTCGGTAACGAGGTCGGCGCCGTCCGTGCGCAAATACTTGTGCGCTTTGTAACGTATTGTGATGACCGCATCCCCGCATCTGCCGTCGGATGCGCGCGCGCCTTTTTCGTGAAGGCGCAGCACCCGGCCATCCTGCGATCCTGCCGGCACATTGACCTTGACCGTGCGGCCGTCGGGGAGTTCGGCGTCCTGGCTGGATTTGGACAGGATCTGCTCCAGCGGCAGTTCGATTTCGGCATGGAGATCGAGATCGCTGTGCTCCGGTTCGGGTTCGGGATGCTCGTCCATACCCGGCGCGTCGTCGGCTTTGCTGCGGACGAAGGAGTCGCCGAAAATACGCTCCATGATCTCTTCATGGGATTCCTGTTCGGGGGGCTGCGGCTTGTCCTCGGTGGCGGTGTCCGCCGGCCCGCCGTCATCGGATCCCTGCGCCCTGGTACGCATGAAATTGAAGCCGGCCCACGGGTTCATGCCGGCAAAGCCGGAAAAAACCGATCTACGGGTGATGGTGCGCCCGCGAGCATCGATATGGCCGCCGTCAAACAGTCTTCGTTTTTCGCTGTTTCCGAGAATCTCATAGGCATTGTTGATGGCGTTGAAACGCGATGCCGCATCCGGATTATCGTGGTTTCGATCCGGGTGGCTGGCCTTGGCCTTTCGGCGAAAGGCTGCCTTGATTTCGTCCCCCGTGGCGGATCTGGGAACTCCGAGAACCATATAGGGATTACGCATGTGAACACCCGATCGAAACGCATCTTGCATGACGGCAGGCGGTGCCGCCGCAAATCAACGCCGCGATTCTATTTTGAACTTATGAAGAAAGCCTTGATTCCGCACCGCGCAGGCAGGCGAAGCATCAATGTCAGCCTTGCTCGCTCAGCGACTTCAAGGTCCAGGATTTGGTCAGGCGCGTGCGGCAGATTTCGCCGGTATACTGGCTGATCCCGTCATAGCTGTGCTTCGAGACGATGAAGTCGCGGCAAACCGTGCCGACCGACTTGTTTTCGCGGATGAAGCTGACCGATCCGAAATTGCCCGTCGCGAGGTTGTTCCAGGGGACATCCTGGACGAGACCGGGCTTGATCTTTGCCGTCGCCACGGCATCTGCAATGATGGCGTCGTCGCTTGAACCGCCGATGGCAGGGTCGATCGAACCGGACTGGATCGTCCTGTCGGGACCGGGATCGTCGCCCAGCCCCAGATCGAAGCCTGAGCTGATGCAGCCCGAAAGCGGTATGAGTGCCAGCATGAGAAGGCCGGAACGCCATCTGGAATTGAACCGGTTGCAACGCGACGGGGCGTTGACATTTAACTTTGAAACATGCTGCGTCACACGAACGAACCACTCAAACACTTAAATCGGACAGGTTAAAACGATATGAGTACCAAACCGGGGTTAACGAATGATGATTTTACCCTCCGTGACGAACCGCTGAAGCTGTTCTCCGAATGGCTGGCCGACGCGGAAAAGAGCGAGTTGAACGACCCCACGGCCCTTTCGCTGGCGACCGTCGACGCGGACGGCCTGCCGAATGTCCGCATGGTGCTCCTCAAGGGCTTTGACGAGAACGGCTTCACGATCTACACCAATTTCGAAAGTCAGAAGGGAGGTGAACTCTTGGCGTCAAAGAAGGCGGCAATGTGTTTTCACTGGAAATCTCTTCGCCGGCAGGTTCGGCTGCGCGGTCCGGTGTCGGTCGTCAGCGACGAAGAGGCCGACGCCTATTTTGAAACCCGACCGCGCGGCAGCCGCATCGGCGCCTGGGCATCCAAACAGTCGCGGCCCCTGGAAAGCCGGTTTGCCCTGGAAAAGTCCGTCGCCGAATACACGGCAAGATATCCGGTGGGCGCGATCCCGCGGCCGCAATACTGGTCCGGCTTCCGCCTGGCGCCGGTTTCCATTGAATTCTGGCACGATCGCAAGTTCCGCCTGCACGACCGGATGATGTTCGACCGTCAAAACAACGGCAGCTGGACCAAAACGCGGCTTTATCCCTGACGAAACGACGGGATCTGGTCTGCGGTCTAAGCCTGCGTTCCGCCGACGGTCATCCGGTCCATGCGAAGATGCGGCTGGCCGACGCCGACCGGAACGCTCTGACCGGCTTTCCCGCACATGCCGATACCGTCATCCAGCTTGGAGTCGTTGCCGACCATCGAAACGCGGTGCATGGCCTCCGGACCGTTTCCGATCAGCATCGCGCCCTTGATCGGCGCGCCGACCTTGCCGTCTTCGATCAGATAGGCCTCGGTGCAGCCGAAAACGAACTTGCCGGACGTGATGTCCACCTGGCCGCCGCCGAACGACACCGCATAGATTCCCTTGTCGACCGAGGCGATAATCTCCTCCGGCGTCCTGTCGCCGCCGAGCATATAGGTGTTGGTCATGCGCGGCATCGGCTCGTGAGCGTGGGACTGGCGGCGTCCGTTCCCCGTCGGTTTCATGCCCATCAGGCGGGCATTTTGCCGGTCCTGCATATATCCGACGAGCTTGCCGTCCTCGATCAGCACATTGTAGCCGGACGGCGTGCCTTCATCGTCGATGGTCAGCGAGCCGCGCCGTTGCGCGATTGTCCCGTCATCGACGACGGTCACGCCCCTGGCGGCGACCTGCTCGCCCATGAGGCCGGCAAATGCGGAGGTTTTTTTGCGGTTGAAATCGCCTTCCAGCCCGTGGCCGACCGCTTCATGCAGCATGACCCCGGGCCAGCCCGACGCCAGAACGACATCGAACGTGCCGGCAGGGGCGGGGATCGCTTCCAGATTGACAAGGGCCTGCCGCAACGCATTGTCGGCGGCCGTCTGCCAGCTGTCCCGGGTCAGGAAGTCGCCGAAGCTTTGGCGTCCGCCGACGCCCTGCGAGCCGCTTTCCTGCCGGTCGCCTTCGCCGGCCACGACACTGACATTGAATCGCGTCAGCGGCCGTATGTCCCTGAGCACCTGCCCGTCGGCGCGCAATAGGTTGACCACCTGCCAGCCGGCGGCCAGCGATGCGGTCACCTGCCGCACTTTCGGATCCTTCTTTCGCAGATAGTCGTCAATCTCCTGCAGCAGCGTCACTTTTTCGGCGAATGACGGCGCGCCGATCGGGTTCGTGTCGCTGTAGAGCTGCTTGTTGGTCCTTGCCGGGGCGTCGGCATAGGTGCCGGTATAACCGCGTGTGACGGCGCCGACCGCATCGCTGGCGCGCAGCAAGGCCGCCTGCGACAGCTCGCCCGAATGGGCGTAACCGGATGCCTCGCCGGCGACCGAACGCAGACCGAAACCCTGATCGCACGAGAAATTGCCCGCCTTCAGCCGCCCGTCATCGTAGGCCAGCGATTCGACAAGCGCATATTCGACAAAGAGCTCGCCGTCATCGGCGCTTTTCAGGCTGTCGGCGACAATGCGCGATACCTGTTCTTCGGAGCAGTCGAAGGATTTGAGAAGATCGGTGTTCATGTTTCATCCCGATGCTGGCGCACAGGCCGGTGTTCATTGTGGTCGGCCAATCATATAAGCTATCCTGCGTGCATATCCACCGGTGCGTGTTGGCGAGCCAGCGGACATCGGAGATGGTTTCAGCGAAATCAAGCGGCAAAAACACGGTCGAGCTGAAGACGAAACCCGGCAAGGCCGATGTCGGTGAATTTGTCGGCGCCATCGATGATGCGAAAAAACGCGGCGATGCCGAAAGACTGATTGCGATGATGAAGGAGATCAGCGGCGAGGACCCCGTCATGTGGGGAAGCTCGATCATCGCCCGAAGCTCTAAAGGGTCACCACAGCCTAGGGCAGGGCGGCGAACCCGTCGGTGAAGCCGGAAAGGTCGACGGGGATGCCGATCCCTTCCTCCGGCGTCTGGAAGACGATGAACGTGGCCGTGCCGCCCGATTTCAGCGTGTTGAGCAGCGCGTCCTCCAGGATGACCTCGGCGTAACATCCGTCGGTGAAGCAGCGTACGAAATAGGCCCGGCCGATATCCTTGCCGTCGACGTTAAGACCCAGCCCGTTCGGCAGCAGCACCCCGAGCGGCGCCAGAACCCGGAGCACCTTGGCTTTCTGATCCGCCGTCTTCAAGACGACAACGGACAGTCCGATCTCCGGCCGGTCCTCGGCAATGACGTTCTGCATCAGCGCGCATTGCTCGCCGGTTGCGCCGGGCGGTTGATCGCACACGATGGACCAGGCGCCGTGATTGGCCTTCACCGTGCCCGGCTGCTGCGCACTTGCGGGCGCCGTTGCGGCAAGCACCATCGTTCCGACGGCCAGAGCCGTAAGTATCTTCATCACAATTTGCTGCATGTCAGCTCCAGCGCTACCCGAATCAGTCGATCTATCTTGCAGGCAAAAACCGCTCGTTGAAAAGTCTTCAATATCCCTGGCCGCCTGGGCTGACCCTCATCTCGCTCTATGCGCTAATTGCGGCGACAATCGCACAGTGTTTGCCAATTTTCTCAGGCACATCCACAGCGGACCGAACAAATTTGCCGGTTTTTTTGCATGCGCGCGCGGCCTTTAGTAAGGCCGTGATCGTCTCTGAAGCAAGGCCGTGATCGTCTCTGATCGGTTCAAATGCCTAAATTGTCGCACTTTGGGGTCTGTCAGCCAGTTGCGATTGGCTCTAAACTATGATTTTAAGCGCAGTCAACTAAAGGGATATTGCGTCCGTGCTCAGAAGGTCCGGGCGTTGGTGAGGGAGAACAGTCGTGAGAAATCCGCTCCTCGCAGCATGGGTTTTGGTGGCCCCGCTGCTTCTGGCAACGCAAGCGCATGCCGCGCAGCCGGTTGACTGGCAGATGGGTTTCCAGCCCGCCGCAACCGACATCATGCGGGAAATCAACTGGTTCAACAATTATACGCTCTGGTTCGTCGTTCCGATTACGCTTCTGGTTCTGGTGCTCCTGCTGATTGTGATGCTGCGTTTCCGGGCAGGTGCAAATCCCACGCCGTCCAAGACCAGTCACAACACGACGATCGAAGTGATCTGGACTGTCGGACCGGTTATCATTCTTTTGTTCCTTGCGATTCCCTCGTTCCAGCTCCTCAACGCGCAATACACGCCGCCGGAAGAGCCTCAACTGACGATCAAGGCGACCGGATACCAGTGGTACTGGGGTTACGAGTACCAGGTGGAACAGCAGGTCTCCTTCGATTCCATCATGCTGTCGGAAGACGATCGCGCCGATTACGGCAAGGAGGACGTCTCCGAATATCCGCGTCTCCTGGCCGTCGACAACGAGGTGGTCGTGCCGGTCGGCATGACGGTGCGCCTGCTGGTGACCGCTGGAGACGTCATCCATTCCTTCGCCATGCCGGCCTTCGGCGTCAAAATGGACGCCATTCCGGGACGGCTGAACGAGACCTGGTTCAAGGCCGATCGCGAGGGTCTCTACTACGGCCAGTGCTCGGAGCTTTGCGGCAAGGACCACGCTTACATGCCGATCGGCGTGCGCGTGGTTTCGGTCGAGCAGTACGGAACCTGGCTTGCCGCCGCGGCCGACGATGTCGAAGCCGCCAACGCGCAATTGATGGCCTCGATCGACGAGGCCAGGAAGACCGTTGAGCTTGCTGCCAACGAAGCAAATAAGATCAAGGAGTAATCCGATGGCCGGCGCTACAGCAGCACACGACGCTCACGATCACAAACCGGCGGGCTTTATCCGTCGTTGGCTTTATTCGACGAACCACAAGGACATCGGCACACTTTATCTGATCTTCGCCATCATCGCCGGTATCATCGGCGGCGCGCTGTCGATTTTCATGCGTTGGGAACTGCAGGAGCCGGGTATTCAGATCTTCCACGGCCTGGCGGCCATGGTTTACGGCTTCGACGGCGATGCGGCGATCGACGGCGGCAAGCACATGTACAATGTGTTCACCATCGCTCACGGCCTCATCATGATCTTCTTCATGGTCATGCCGGCGCTGATCGGCGGTTTCGCCAACTGGATGGTGCCGATCATGATCGGCGCGCCCGATATGGCGTTCCCGCGGATGAACAACATCTCCTTCTGGCTTCTTCCACCGGCTTTCATCCTGCTGCTGCTGTCCATGTTCGTGGAAGGTCCGGTGGGCGCTTATGGTGTCGGTGGCGGCTGGACGATCTATCCGCCCTTATCGAC
>NZ_CFHWAF010000134.1:0-12350 GCF_984452065.1 Hoeflea sp.
GCAAGTTCCTCGTCGAGGGCCCGGATGCCATGGATGTCCTGCAGCGCATCTGCGGCAACGACATCGATGTCGAACCCGGGCGGATCGTCTACACGCAATGGCTCAACGAGCGCGGCGGCATCGAGGCCGATCTGACGGTCTCGCGCCTTGCCGCCGACCGGTTCATGGTCATCACCGGCGCTGCCGTGGTGACGCGTGATTTCAGCTGGCTGAAACGGCATATCCCGCGGGAGGCACGGTGCATTGCCGTCGACATGACGGCCGCCGAGGCGGTGCTCGGTGTCATGGGTCCGAATGCCCGTACGATCCTGCAAAAGGTTACACCGGCCGACCTGTCGAGCGAGGCTTTTCCGTTCGGCACGTTCCAGACGATCGAACTCGGCATGGCGACGGTGCGCGCGCACCGTATTACTTATGTCGGCGAGCTCGGCTGGGAAATCTATGTCTCCGCCGATATGGCCCGGCATGTCTTCGATACGATCATGGAAGCGGGCGAGGGCGAGGGGTTGCGCCTTGCCGGCATGCATGTCCTTGACAGCTGCCGCATGGAAAAGGGCTACCGGCATTTCGGCCACGACGTCACCGATGAGGATCACGTGCTGGAAGCGGGCCTTGGGTTCGCGGTCAAGACCGGCAAGGAAGACGGTAAATTCGGCCCGTTTATCGGCCGCGAGGCCGTGATCGCGCGCAAGGAGGAGGGATTGAAGAACCGCCTGCTTCAATTCCTGCTCGATGATCCCGAGCCGCTGCTGTTTCACACCGAGCCCATCGTGCGCGATGGCGATGTCGTGGGCTATCTGACTTCCGGAAACTACGGCCACCATCTGGGCGGCGCGGTCGGCCTCGGCTATGTGCCCGTGCGCAACGGGGAGACCGCGAAGGATATGCTGGCTTCGAATTTCGAGATTGAGGTTGCCGGCCGGCGGATTGCCGCGAGCGCCAGTCTGAAGCCTTTATACGACCCGACAAACGAGCGGATCAGACTGTAAACAACATTGGCGAGAATGCCCCTTTGCATTTCTGAAAGAGCCACTAAACTGCTGGTTGTTCGACTCGGACGAAACTCCCGCAGCACCTAGTCGTGCGGCCTTTCGAATGCGGAGCCGGTATTGACAGAGACATCCCGTCGTCATTTCGATATTGCCGTTGTCGGTGCCGGAATGGCCGGCGCCTCCGTGGCCTATGAGCTGGCGAGCGATGCCCATGTGGCCGTCATGGAGATGGAGAGCCACCCGGGCTATCACGCGACCGGGCGTTCGGCGGCGGTCTTCTCGGAGACCTATGGTCCTCATCCGATCCGGGCCCTGACCGGCCTGTCGCGACGGTTTCTTGAGGACCCTCCGGAAATCTTCGGTGACCAGCCTCTCCTGTCACGGCGCGGTGTGCTTTATGTCGCGCGGGCAGATCAGAGCGACAGCGTGAAACAGTTGAACCGCCAGCTCGATGACGGACCCGTTGTCCGGTTGGCTGATACCGAGATCACTGAATTGGCGCCGTTGTTGCGGCCCGATTATGTGCATGCCGCCTTTTATGAAGAACATGCGAGCGATATCGACGTGCACGCCCTGCATCACGGCTATCTGCGCGGATTGCGCAGGCGCGGCGGCGAATTGCTGGTCGATGCCGCGGTCAACGGGGCTCAACGCAAGGACGGGGTCTGGGAGTTGTCGACCCGTCGCGGCACCGTCTGCGCGCCGGTTGTCGTCAATGCGTCGGGCGCCTGGGCCGACGAACTGGCATCGATGCTCGGCGCTGAACCGGTCGGCCTCGTACCCAGGAGGCGCACAGCCCTGAACATTGCCGCGCCGGACGGGCTTGACCCCGCCAGATGGGCGGCCGTGGTCGATGTGGATGAGCAGTTCTACCTCAAGCCGGATGCCGGCCGTCTTCTGATCTCGCCGGCCGACGAGACACCGTCGGCCCCGTGCGACGCGCAGCCCGAGGAGATCGATGTGGCGATCTGCATCGACCGCATACAGAAGGCTTTCTCCGTCGATGTGCACCGGGTTGAGCATTGCTGGGCGGGCCTGCGCAGCTTTGTCGCCGACGGCGTGCCGGTGTGCGGCTATGACGGGGCCGTTGACGGGCTGTTCTGGCTGGCCGGACACGGGGGTTATGGCATCCAGTCGGCACCCGGCCTGTCTCGGATTGCGGCCGCGATGATAAAATCCACCGAGCCAGGACCGGTGACGGGCGATCTCGGTTTCGGTATTGATGAGCTTTCCCCGAGGCGGTTTTCACGTGTTCACTGAAAACACTCGCGCGACAGCGTCGATCATACCTTGGCTGCAGTGGAAAAAATATGTTTAGCTTAAAAATTTTAAGCTTGAAATAAATTGAAGGGAATGGCACCATTTGCCCATTGAACGTTTCCCGCGCCCGTAAACGCGGAGCCGAACGACGTAAAACAGGCCGAATGACGTAAAGCAGGGATGTGCCGATGCGTATTGCATGCCTTGGAGGAGGGCCGGCCGGCCTTTATTTCGCAATCAGCATGAAGCTGCGCAATCCGGCCCACGAAGTGGTGGTGTTCGAGCGCAACAAGCCGGACGATACGTTCGGGTGGGGTGTCGTGTTTTCGGACGAAACGCTGGACAATTTTAGGCGCAACGATCCTGAAAGTGCGGAGCAGATACGCAACCACTTTGCCTATTGGGACGATATCGCGGTCTATTATCGCGGCACGAAAGAGCTTTCCACGGGGCATGGTTTTTGCGGCATAGGCCGACGTCAGCTGCTCTTGATCCTGCAGGAGCGGGCGCGCGCGCTTGGAGTGGAGTTGCGTTTCGAGACGGAGATCGACAGCGCCGCGGCTTACGCGAAAGACTACGATCTGGTTGTCGCCTCCGACGGACTGAATTCACGGACCCGGGAGGAGTTTGCCGGTTCCTTCCGTCCGGAGATCGATGTCCGGGAATGCAAGTTCGTCTGGCTCGGGACGCATCAGAAATTCGATGATGCGTTCACATTCATCTTCGAAGAGACCGAGCACGGCTGGATCTGGGCGCATGCCTACCAGTTCGATGCCGACACGGCGACGTTCATCGTCGAGTGCCGTGAGGAGACCTGGAAGAAGTTCGGCTTCGGCGATATGAGCAAGGAAGAATCCATCGCGACCTGCGAGCGGATCTTCGCCGAACATCTGGGCGGCCATGCGCTGATGTCGAACGCCAATCATATTCGCGGCTCCGCCTGGCTCAACTTCCCGCGCGTGCTTTGCGAACGCTGGTCGCATGACAATATCGTGCTGCTCGGAGATGCCGCCGCAACGGCGCATTTTTCCATCGGGTCTGGATCGAAACTTGCCATGGAGAGCGCCGTCGCGCTGGCCGATTATCTGCACAGCGAGCCGTCGATGAGCGCCGCGTTCGAGCGCTACGAGGATGAGCGGCGTGTCGAGGTTCTGCGCCTGCAGTCGGCGGCGCGCAATTCCACCGAATGGTTCGAGAATGTGGAGCGCTATCTGCACCTCGACCCGGTCCAGTTCAACTATTCCCTGCTCACGCGCTCCCAACGTATCAGCCATGAGAACCTGCGCGTCCGCGACAAGGGCTGGATGGAGCGCGCGGAGGGCTGGTTCCAGGCCCGGGCCGGCGCCAACGGGCATCGCGCCCCCATGTTTGCGCCATACCGGCTGCGCGAGATGGATCTGCATAATCGGGTGGTTGTGTCGCCGATGGCCCAGTACAAGGCCGTCGACGGCTGTCCGACCGACTGGCATCTGGTTCATTACGGCGAACGGGCCAAGGGCGGCGCGTCGCTGATCTACACGGAAATGACCTGCGTCAGTCCGGAGGGGCGGATTACGCCCGGCTGCCCCGGCGTCTATGCGCCGGAGCACGAGGCGGCCTGGCGCCGTGTCGTCGACTTTATCCACTCCGAAACGTCGGCAAAGGTGTGCATGCAGCTCGGCCATTCCGGCGCCAAGGGCTCGACGCAACTTGGCTGGGAACAGATGGATGCGCCGTTGAAAGACGGCAATTGGCCGATCATGTCCGCGTCCGATGTCGCATGGTCGCCTGAAAGCCAGACGCCGAAACCGATGGACCGGGACGATATGGACCGCGTCACAGAACAGTTTGTCGCCGGGGCGAAGATGGCGCAGGCCTGCGGTTTCGACATGCTGGAGATCCATGCGGCGCACGGTTATCTCCTGTCCTCCTTCATTACGCCGCTGACAAACCGGCGCGACGATGAATATGGCGGTTCGCTGGAAAACCGCATGCGGTTCCCGCTTGAGGTCTACCGCGCGGTGCGTGCCGTGTGGCCGGACGAAAAACCGATCTCGGTGCGCATTTCTGCAAATGACTGGGTCGGCGATGAGGGCGTGACGCCCGCCGAGGCTGTGGCGATCGCCGGCATGCTCAAGGACGCCGGTGTCGATATCTGCGATGTATCCGCCGGCCAGACGTCGATCCGCGCGCAGCCGGTCTACGGGCGCATGTTCCAGACGCCATTTTCGGACCGGATCCGCAATGAAGCGGATATGGCGACCATGGCGGTCGGCAATATCTATGAAGCAGACCACGTCAATTCGATCCTGATGGCCGGACGGGCGGACCTCGTCTGCCTGGCGCGTCCGCATCTTTCCAATCCCTATTGGACGCTGCACACGGCTGCCGGCCTCGGCGATGCCCAGACCGCATGGCCGTTGCCCTATCTCGCCGGCCGGGACCAGTTTGTCCGGCTGACGGAGCGCGGCGAAACACAGGCGATCAGGGTTTAGATCATGGCCAAACTGTCGGGAAAACATGCGGTGGTGACGGGCGGCGGGTCCGGCGTGGGCGCGGCGATTGCGCTGGCCCTTGCCGACAAGGGAGCGACGGTGACCGTCAGCGGCCGACGGCGCGAAGCGCTCGACGCGGTCGCCGGGTCGGCCGATGGCGTATCCGCCAAAACCTGTGATGTCACGAATCCGGACAGCGTTGCATCGCTGTTTTCCTCCCTGTGCGACGAGCATGGCGGCGTTGATATCGTGATCGCCAATGCTGGCGTCGCGGAGGCGTCGCCTTTTGCGAAGCTTGAGGTCGAAGACTGGCGCCGTACCGTCGACGTCAATCTGACCGGCACTTTCCTGACGCTGCATAACGGATTTGCCGCGATGGAGGGAAAGGACTGGGGCCGCATGATCACGATTGCTTCCGTCGCCGGGCTGCGTGGCTACCCCTATGTCGCCCATTACTGCGCGGCCAAACACGGCGTTATCGGCCTGACCCGGTCCCTGGCGGCGGAGATCGCCACAAGCGGTATCACGGTCAACGCCATATGCCCCGGCTATACCGAGACACCGATGCTCCACCGCGCGCTGGAAAATGTCATGGACAAGACCGGAATGGAACGGGCGGACGCGGAAAAGGCCTTGCTGCGGACAAATCCGATGGGCCGGTTCATCAAGCCGGAGGAGGTGGCCCGGACGGTATTGTGGCTTTGCGGACCGGATTCGGGGGCAATCACCGGTCAGGCCATATCTGTTTCAGGGGGTGAAGTATGAACGTGGTCGCAGAGGCCGCCGGCGCGGAGCGCGACAAGCAGAAGCTGCGCATCTGGTTGCGGATGCTCAAGATCTCGCGGCAGATGGAAGCGGAAATCCGCGAACGCCTGCGTGTGGAATTCGCCACCACATTGCCGCGCTTTGATGTCATGGCGGCGCTTTATCGCGAGCCGGGCGGTATGAAGATGACGGCCCTGTCATCCGCGCTGATGGTCTCGAACGGCAATGTCACCGGTATCGTCGAACGGCTGGTGACCGACGGGTTTGTGGTACGTGTCCCTGTCAGCGGCGACCGCAGGGCGATGATCGTCCGGTTGACGGAAAAGGGCCGCGAAGAGTTTGCTCACATGGCGCACGTGCATGAAAGCTGGATTGCTTCGATGCTCAACATGCTGAGCGACGAGGATGCCGACATTCTTGTCGAGCTCCTCGACAACATGCAGATCAGGGGAGTGCGGGTACGATGAGTGAACTGGCGGGTCTCAAGCCGAAACATTTCAACTGGCAGATGGACGGACGCGTTGCCGTCATCAAACTTGACCGGCCGGAACGCAAGAACCCGCTGACATTCGACAGCTATGCGGAGTTGCGCGATACGTTCCGGGACATGGTCTATGCCGATGACGTCGATGCCGTGGTGTTCGGGTCCAACGGCGGCAATTTCTGCTCGGGCGGGGATGTGCATGACATTATCGGTCCGCTGCTCGACCGCGATATGAAGGGGCTGCTGGAATTCACCCGCATGACCGGCGACCTGGTGAAGGCCATGATCGGCTGCGGCAAGCCGATCATTGCGGCCGTCGACGGTGTGTGTGTCGGGGCCGGAGCGATCGTCGCCATGTCGTCCGATATCCGCTTCGCGACGCCGGAGGCGAAAACGGCCTTCCTGTTCACGCGCGTCGGGCTCGCCGCCTGCGATATGGGCGCCTGCGCAATCCTGCCGCGTATTATCGGTCAGGGCCGGGCAAACGAATTGCTTTTCACCGGGCGCACGATGACCGCCGATGAGGGCGAGCGCTGGGGCTTCTTCAACCGGCTGATCGATGCCGGTGCGCTTGAGGACGAAGCGATCGCCTATGCCCGCAGGCTGGCGGACGGCCCGAATTTCGGTCACATGATGACCAAGACCATGCTGAAGCAGGAATGGGCGATGTCCATCGACGAGGCCATAGAGGCCGAAGCGCAGGCGCAGGCCATTTGCATGCAGACGCGGGATTTCCGGCGCGCCTATGACGCCTTCGTCGCCAAAGAGAAGCCGGTGTTCGAGGGCGACTGACCATGGCGGATCTCAGTTTCCTCAACTGGCCGTTTTTTGAAGACCGGCACCGCGATCATTATGAGCGGTTCGATGCCTGGGTCGGCGAAAACCTCTCCGATATCGACCACGAGGATACGGATGCAAGCTGCCGGCGGATTGCCGGTCTTTTGGGCAATGCCGGCTGGCTCGCGCCGACGGCAATCGATCCGGGGGATGCGTCCTCGGCACTGGACGTCCGTACCCTGTGTCTGTCGCGCGAAATCCTTGCCCGCCATGACGGACTTGCCGACTTCGTCTTTGCCATGCAGGGCCTTGGAACGGGGGCGTTGTCCTTCTTCGGCTCGGCGCAGCAGCATGCGTGGCTGTCGAAAACGAGAAGCGGGAAGGCTCTGTCGGCATTCGCCCTTTCGGAACCGCGCTCCGGATCGGATGTCGCCAATATGGAGATGTCGGCGCACCGCGACGGTGACGGTTTCGTCCTCAACGGCGAAAAGACCTGGATTTCAAACGGCGGCATTGCCGATGTCTATACGGTCTTCGCCCGCACCGGCGAGGCGCCGGGCGCCAAGGGGATCAGCGCCTTTGTTGTGCCGGCCGACACGCCGGGACTGAACATTGCAGAACGCATCAATGTGATTGCACCGCATCCGCTTGCGCGGCTTTCCTTCGAAAACTGTCGAATACCCGGCAAGGCCTTGATCGGCGAGGCGGGCGGCGGGTTCCGCATCGCCATGTCGGTGCTGGACGTGTTCCGTTCGACGGTCGGCGCGGCGGCGCTCGGCTTTGCGCGCCGCGCGCTTGACGAGACCGTCGGCCGGGCAGCCAAACGTGAACTTTTTGGTGCGCCGCTCTTCGACCTGCAGATGGTGCAGGGACACATCGCCGATATGGCGCTCGATGTCGATGCCGCGGCGCTGCTGATCTACCGGGCCGCCTGGACCAAGGATATGGGCGCGCCGCGGGTCACGCGCGAAGCGGCCATGGCGAAGCTTTATGCCACCGACCGGGCGCAGGAGGTCATCGACAAGGCGGTGCAGATCCATGGTGGAGACGGCGTGCGCAGCGGCCATATTGTCGAGCGCCTTTACAGAGACATCCGGGCGTTGCGTATCTATGAGGGCGCCTCGGACGTGCAGAAGATCGTTATTGCGAGGCAGGCGCTGGCCTTGGCCGGTGCGGGAGCAGCGTCATGACACAGATGGACCTCGGGCCGAGCGCCCACTCCGATACGTTCGCGCGGGACAACCTGCCGCCGGCGGAGACATGGCCGGAGTTCGATCTGTCCGGTTTTGACTATCCGGAGCGCCTCAACGCTGCCGTCGAACTGACCGATGTGATGGTGGACAAGGGCTTTGCCGACCATACGGCGCTGATCGGAAACGGACGTCGGCGGACCTACAAGGAACTCGCCGACTGGACCAACCGGATCGCCCATGCGCTGGTCGAGGATTACGGCGTCGAACCCGGCAACCGGGTTCTCATCCGTTCGGCCAACAACCCCGCTATGGTGGCCTGCTGGCTTGCCGCAACCAAGGCCGGTGCCGTCGTCGTCAATACGATGCCCATGCTGCGCGCTGCCGAGCTCGGCCAGATTGTCGACAAGGCGCAGATTTCCCTTGCCCTTTGCGACACGCGGCTGATGGATGAGCTGGTTCAATGCGCGAAGGACAGCGCCTGTCTCGAACAGGTCGTCGGCTTCGACGGCACGGCCAATCATGACGCGGAACTCGACCGGATCGCGTTGAACAAGCCGGTCAAATTCGACGCCATCGACACCGGCCGCGACGACGTAGCCCTGCTCGGCTTTACGTCCGGCACCACGGGTGAGCCGAAGGCCACGATGCACTTCCATCGCGACCTTCTCATCATTGCGGACGGATATGCGCGCGAGGTCCTCGGGGTCACGTCCGAGGACGTTTTTGTCGGCTCTCCGCCGCTGGCTTTCACATTCGGTCTGGGCGGCCTGGCAATCTTTCCCTTGCGTTTCGGTGCCGCCGCGACACTGCTCGAAAGCGCGACGCCGCCCAACATGGTCGATATCATTCAGACCTATAAAGCGACGATCTGCTTCACCGCGCCGACAGCCTACCGGGCGATGCTGGCGGCGATGGAGGAGGGGGCGGATCTCTCCTCGCTGCGCATTGCCGTATCGGCCGGCGAGACACTGCCGCCGCCGGTCTATGACCTGTGGCGTGAAAAAACCGGCAAGCCGATCCTCGATGGCATCGGTGCAACCGAACTCCTGCATATTTTCATATCGAACCGCGTTGGAAGCTCGCAGGCCGGCGCAACCGGAACCCCTGTCACCGGCTACCGGGCCCGCGTGGTTGACGATGATATGAACGAGAAGCCGCGCGGTGAGCCCGGCAGGCTGGCGGTGCGCGGACCGACCGGCTGCCGCTACCTCGATGATGCGCGCCAGCGCGATTATGTGCGCGACGGCTGGAACCTGACGGGCGACGCCTTCACACAGGACGAAGACGGCGTCTTCCATTTTGTCGCCCGCGCCGACGACATGATCATATCGTCCGGATACAACATTGCCGGCTCGGAGGTCGAGGCCGCGCTTCTCGTGCATGACGATGTCGTCGAGTGCGGTGTTATCGGCCTGCCGGACGATGAGCGGGGGCAAATCGTGGAAGCCCATATCGTGCTGCGTGACGGCGTGGCCGCGGATGACGCGGCCGTCAAACGTCTGCAGGATCACGTCAAGGCGACGATCGCGCCTTACAAATACCCAAGATCCGTCAAATTTATCAAAAGCTTGCCGAAAACGCAGACTGGCAAGATCCAGCGCTTTAGGCTAAGAAAACAAGGCTGAAATCCCAGGGAGGAAATGCAATGAAAAAAATGCTTTTGGCCGGGCTGGCCGGACTTTCGATGACGATGGGCGCCGCGTTCGCGGACCCCGTCAAGGTGGGCATGATCACCACGCTGTCGGGCGGCGGCTCCGGCCTTGGCGTCGATGTGCGCGACGGCTTCCTGCTCGCCGTCAAGATGGCCGGGAACAAGGATCTTGAAGTGATCGTCGAGGACGATGCGCGCAAGCCGGACCTTGCGGTCCAGATCGCCGACAAGATGATCCAGAAGGAAAAGGTCGATGTCCTGACCGGAATCATCTGGTCGAACCTTGCCATGGCCGTGGTGCCGCCATCGGTCTCGCAAGGTGTTTTCTACCTTTCGCCCAATGCAGGCCCGTCCATGCTGGCGGGCAAGGGATGCCACGAGAACTATTTCAATGTGGCCTGGCAGAACGACAACCTCCATGAGGCGATGGGCGGCCATGCCAGCAGCACGGGCTTTAATAACACATTCATCCTGGCGCCCAACTATCCGGCCGGCAAGGACGCCCTGACCGGTTTCAAGCGCTTTTACGAGGGAAATGTTGCCGGTGAACTCTACACCAAGCTCGGCCAGACCGATTACGCCGCCGAAATCGCGCAGATCCGCGCCTCGGATGCAGACAGTGTCTTTTTCTTCCTGCCGGGCGGCATGGGTATCGCCTTCATGAAGCAATATGCCCAGTCAGGGGTCGATGTTCCCGTCCTGGGGCCGGCTTTCTCTTTTGATCAGGGCATCCTGAAGGCCGTGGGTGATGCCGCGCTTGGCGTCAAGAACTCGTCGCAATGGTCGAAGGATATCGACAATCCGGCAAACAAAGCCTTTGTCGAAGCCTTTGAGGCCGAATACGGCCGCCTGCCGTCGCTCTACGCGAGCCAGGGCTACGATACCGCCAATCTGATCCTGTCGGCGATGGACAAAGCCGATGTGAAGGATGCGGACGCGTTCCGCGCCGCACTGAAAGAGGCGAATTTCGATAGCGTCAGGGGCGACTTCAAGTTCGACAGCAACCAGCATCCGATCCAGGACATCTATGTCCGTGAGGTCATCAAGGAAGGGGACGTGCTGACCAACAAGATCGTCGGCGTCGGCCTGGAAGATCGTTCCAGCGCCTATGTCGGAGACTGCAAGCTCTAAGGCAACATACAGGCGGAGACCCGGTCTCCGCCTGTTTTTGATCACGACCTCCATCGAAGGCTGCGCGAGCGATGACACTTGCCCTCTTTACGGAGCAATTGCTGAACGGCATCCAGTTCGGGGTGATGCTCTTTCTGATGGCCGCCGGACTTACCCTTGTCTTCGGTGTGATGGGGCTGATCAATCTGGCCCACGGGTCGCTCTACATGATCGGTGCATTCCTGTGCGCGACGGTGGCGATGGCGACCGGGTCTTTCTGGCTTGGGCTGGTGGCAAGTCTGGCGGGCGCGGCCGCTGCCGGTGCGGTTGTTGAGATTGCCGTGATACGGCGGCTCTACGACCGGGATCATCTCGATCAGGTGCTCGCGACCTTTGCGCTGATCCTGATTTTTTCGGAAGGCACGCGCTGGGTCTTCGGCTCGTTCCCGTTGTTTCTCGACATACCGCAGGCGCTGCAGGGCGCTGTTGCCTTGCCGGGCGGTGCGCAATATCCGCTCTACCGGCTGACCATTATCGCCATCGGCCTGCTGATCGCCTTCGGGCTTTACCTGCTGATCTCGCGTACGCGGCTCGGCATGCGCATCAGGGCGGGGGAGTCGGACCGTGAAATGATCGGCGCGCTGGGTGTCGATATCCGCACCCTTTATACGGTCGTGTTCGCGCTCGGCGCGGCCCTTGCCGGGCTCGCGGGCGCGCTTGTCGGGGCGATCCAGTCGGTGCAGGTCGGCATGGGGGAGCCGGTTCTTATCCTTGCCTTCGTGGTGATCGTCATCGGGGGCATCGGGTCGGTCAAGGGCGCACTGATCGGGGCGATCCTTGTCGGCGTCGTGGATACGCTCGGCCGTATTCTGCTGCCGCAGTTTTTCACGCTCTTCATGGAAGCCTCCCAGGCGACGTCCGTGGGGTCGGCGCTTGCCTCCATGGCCATCTATATCCTGATGGCGGCCATCCTTGCGGTCAGGCCGCAGGGCTTGTTCTCGGCGGGGGGCTGAGCGGTCATGGCACGGGAAACAGCCATCAACTGGATCCTGGGACTGGGCCTCCTGGCCGTTCCCTGTCTGGCACTTTGGGCCGATGAGACCTTTTACATCACGCTCGCAACGCGCGTTGCCATCCTGGCGCTTGCCGGTGTCGGGCTCAACCTGGCGCTTGGGTTCGGCGGCATGGTCTCTTTCGGTCATGCGGCCTTCTTCGGGCTCGGCGGATATGCGGCGGGCATCCTGGCGACGCATGCCTTCAACCAGGAGCCGCTGCTGACATTTCCGTTCACGATCGCCGGCACCAGCGACATGATCGTGATCTGGATCGTTGCGATTCTCGTTTGCGCCCTTGTTGCCCTGGCGATCGGCGTTATCGCGCTGCGCACCTCAGGCGTCTATTTCATCATGATCACGCTGGCCTTTGCGCAGATGATCTACTACTTCGCGATTTCCTGGCCGTCCTATGGCGGCGAGGACGGGCTCTCGATCTATGTGCGCAACGGATTTCCGGGGCTCAATACGCTCGATCCGATCCAGTTCTTCCTGATCTGCTACGCGGCGTTGATGCTTTGCCTGTTTTTGTCGGCCCGGCTTCGGGATTCGCGTTTCGGGGCCGCCCTGCAGGTGGCGCGGCAAAACGAGG
>NZ_CFHWAF010000135.1:0-12148 GCF_984452065.1 Hoeflea sp.
TGACTGCGTTGGCTCGCGCTTGTGGTGGGGTGGCACCACGGCGCGCAACCCGCCTTGTCAGAGACCAAAATCGCCACGGTCAAATGGTTCACACAAACAATGAAACGGTCTAATGGGCGACAAGCATGAACCGCAACAGGTGGCGATGGCGTGGGCGGTACACGCCTTTACCGCATCGGGCATCGTGCTTGGTTTTCTGGCGCTCGTCGCCATCCTCGACAACGACAAGACCGCGGTTTTCATGTGGCTTGGCCTGGCTCTTTTCGTCGACGGCATCGACGGGACGCTGGCGCGCAAGGTGAAGGTGCGCGAGGTCACGCCGCAGCTTGACGGCACGACCCTCGACAATGTCATCGACTATTTCACCTATGTGGCCGTGCCGGCGATGATGGTCTACTGGTTCGGCCTTGTGCCGGAGGGTTGGGAAACCGTGACGGCGGCGATGATTATGGCCGTGTCCTGCTACACATTCGCCAATACGGGCATGAAGACGTCGGATTACTACTTCTCGGGCTTTCCGGCGCTGTGGAACGTTGTCGTGCTTTACTTCCACATTCTGCAGACGAGCCCATGGACCAACCTGATCGTCATCGCGATCTGCGCCGTCCTGACCTTCGTGCCGCTCAAATATGTCCACCCGTTCCGGGTTGCGGACTGGCGCGGCGTGACGATCCCGATGACCGTGCTTTGGGCCGCGACGACCTTGAGGCTGGTGCTCATTCCACCCGATGTCACGACGGAGCAAAAGGCCTCATCCATTTTCTTCTGGCTGTGGGTGCTTTCAACGTTTTACTTCATCGCGCTGTCGCTGTGGCGCTCCTTCCGGCCGGAACCGGAAGACGATCAGGCGGCCTGAGGCTCAAAAGCGAGAGCGACGCCATTGATGCAGTGGCGAAGGCCTGTCGGCTGCGGTCCGTCGCTGAAGATATGACCGAGATGGCCGCCGCAGCGGCTGCAGTGCACCTCCGTGCGCGGCAGGACCAGCTTGAAGTCGCGTTTGGTGCCGACGGCATCGGGCAAGGCCTGGTAAAAGCTCGGCCAGCCGGTGCGGCTGTCATATTTCGTTTCGGATGCATAGAGCGGCTGCGTGCATCCGGCACAGTTGTAGACACCCTGCCGCTTTTCATAAAGGAGCGGGCTGGTAAAGGGGCGCTCGGTTGCCTCCTGGCGCAAAACGGCGAATTGCTCCGGGCTCAAGCGCTCCCGCCACTCGGCCTCGCTATAGCTGATTTCGAACGTCCCTTCGCTTGCCTCAGCGGGCGCCTGCAACGGCCTGAAGGCATAAAGGCCGCCAAACGCGGCGACGGCAGCGCCGGAAAGCAGAAATGCGCGGCGGTTCATGGGCAACTCCTATGTTGCAGATAATATAGCCATTTTCGCGTTGAACTGCGCATGAACTTTTCGCGAGCGATGGGCGGGACATAATCAGTTATGGGCCCGGTGACGGTGGCGCAGGTCCCGCAAACGACCCGGATCGATGCGGCCGCCGATGAACAGGACGGCAATCAGCAGGCCGAGGATCGCCAGCGATCCGTTGACGATAAATGCACTGCGAATGCCCTCCGTCAGCGTCGGCGCCGTCGCGACGATCGCAGTGTTGAGGCCGAGGCCGATCGCCCCGCCGGCGACATTCGCCATATAGATGATGGCGCCCGCGAGGCTGGCGCGGGAGGGATCGAGCGCCGTGACGCCGGCGGTCGTCACCGACGAATAGAACAGCCCGATCCCGATGCCGAGCACGATCATGCCGGGAACCAGTTCCGCGTAGGTGGATTGGGCGTTGATCGCCGAGAGCAGGAACATGCCGCCGGCCAACCCGGCGGCGCCGACCGACACGATCAGCTTGGCTCCGAGTATCTCGTGGACCCGGCCGGCGACGAACGAAACGAAGGCGAAGGTCAGCATCATCGGCAAAAGGCCTGCTCCGGCGCCGACGGCGGTAAAGCCGAGGCTCTTGGTCATGAACTGCGGCAGATAGAGCAAAGCGCCGAAAAAGACGGCCGCGATCATCAGCGTCGTCAGGGTCGCCATGGCGAAGGTAAGGTTGCGGATGACCGCGGGCGGCACCAGGGCGGTTTCGCCCATGCGGTTTTCGTAGAAGGCAAATCCGATCATGAACACGGCACCCAGGGCAAAGAGCAGCAGGATCACCGGATCGGTCCAGCCGCGATCGACGCCCCAGTCGAGCGCCAGAAGCCAGGCGAACAATGCGAGCGTGAGCGCCACCGTGCCGCCATAGTCGATGCGCTCGTCCGGTCCGCTCGGCTTGTCCCGCGGCACCACCAGCAGAACCGTGACGATACCCAGAAGGGCCACCGGCAAATTGATGAAGAAGATCCACTGCCAGCCCAGCGTATCGGTGAGCGCCCCGCCGATCAGCGGTCCCATGGCATTGCCGATGCCGGCGACGCCGATGACGAGACCGCCGGCAAGCCCGGCCCGGGTGTCGGGTACGATCTCATAGGTCATTCCAAGGACGGCCGGCCACATCAGCGCACCGCCGATGCCCATGATGCCGCGGCAGACAAGCAGCAGGCGGACGTCGGGCGCCAGCCCGCCGATGACCGACGCAGCGGCAAAGATGACCGCCCCGATCAGGAAGATACGCCGCCGTCCGAAAATGTCGGCGAGGCGTCCGCCGGTCACGATCACCACACCGAAGACCATGGCGTAGCTGTTGATGACCCATTGCGCGGTCGTCAGGTCCGAACCGAAGGTTTTCTCGATCGCCGGAATGGCAACGGACAGGGCGGTGAAGTCGTTGGCAACGACAAATGTGCCGACCGCCATCGCGAAGAGGCCGATGATGGTGTTCCTGTCGAGCGGTTCGGCGTTCATGGTGCGGCCTTTCTTCTGTTTCATGCCATCGGCGCGAACGGACGTTCACCGCGTCGCTGCAACTACAAGGGTTGCTTGCAACATCCATATTAAGCGCAACTGGCCGAAGAGCGCCACGGGCATAGATGCCAAAACCCGGGTGGCGATCTGTCGGGAACCGGATTGCCGGTTTTGACTTTGCGGCCGGTCTGCTCGAAGCAGCAACAGGGATTTAAGGCAGATGAAAAGCACAACAGCAATTGCCCTTCGACGCCTTCGCCGCTAGAACGTTCGCAATTTTCAAGAGGCAGCGATGGCCGACAATCAGCACGATCACAGCGAAGACAGCCAGAAACAGGCAAAACTGCTGTCCCAGGCCCTGCCCTTCATGCAGCGCTACGAGGACTGCACCATTGTCGTCAAATATGGCGGCAACGCCATGGGCGATGCGGAGCTCGGCCAGGCCTTCGCGCGCGATGTGGCGCTGCTGAAACAGTCCGGCGTCAACCCGATCGTGGTGCATGGCGGCGGCCCGCAGATCGGCCGCATGCTTTCCGATATCGGTATCGAATCAAAATTCGAAGGGGGCCTCAGGGTCACGGACGAACGCACGGTGGAGATCGTCGAGATGGTGCTGGCGGGCTCCATCAACAAGGAAATCGTGGCGATGATCAATGCCGAGGGCGAATGGGCCATCGGTCTTTGCGGCAAGGACGGCAATATGGTGTTTGCCGAAAAGGCGCACAAGACGGTTGTCGACCCGGATTCCAACATCGAACGCATTCTCGATCTCGGCTTTGTCGGCGATATCGTCGAAGTGGACCGCACGCTGCTCGACCTGCTGGCGAAATCCGAGATGATCCCGGTTATCGCGCCGGTCGCTCCGGGGCGCGACGGCCATACCTACAACATCAACGCCGATACATTCGCCGGCGCGATCGCCGGAGCGCTGAACGCCACGCGCCTCTTGTTCCTGACCGATGTTCCCGGCGTGCTCGATCAGGACGGCAACCTGATCAAGCAACTGACGGTGGATGAAGCCAAGGCGCTGATTGCCGACGGCACGGTCTCGGGCGGCATGATCCCGAAGGTGGAGACCTGTATCCATGCCATCAAGGCAGGCGTCGAAGGCGTTGTCATCCTCGACGGCAAGACGGCCCATGCGGTGCTTCTGGAACTCTATACCAAGCACGGCGCGGGTACGCTGATCGTGCGTTAGTGACTGCTGATGTTGACTGGCTCCCACGCTGCAAGTGCCGCAATGGTGTAGGGATGTTCTTTAAAATGTGATTTGACGTTTTCGGCAGATCAGCTTAGAAAGATGTGGCTCGTAGAACAAGAAGTGAACACTTTCGAAATCAAATCTTAACCGGATCCGGCGCAAAATCGGGCACTTGTCATCCGTGCAGCTACGCGTAGGATCATGTGTGGGAGCTATGTGGAGATGATTGATGGCAGACCGTAAACAGTTTCTTGGTGACGTTCCGGTCGATCCAGAGATCGAAAAGCTCTTGGAAAAAGCTGGCCCTGTAACTGAAGAACAGCTGCATGAGCAACGAATTAGTTTTGCCTTCGGCAATTCTCCTGATTCAGAATTTATCACGAAGGAATCGGTGCGTAAGGCTTCGAAATCGATTCTACTGGCATCTTGAGATCCTAGATGTCAGTTCGAGAGAAGGACGACCCGCAGTTCTTCGCTCGTATTCAGGAGCAGAATCTTCTACGTCAATACGATCTTCTGACAAATTGTACCGAGATAGGACTTCGGCGGGGGATCGAAAGCTTTGATAAGTATACATTGTGGGCATTAAACTATGCCGCTGTTTCTAATATTGCCCAATTTGGCGGGCGGTTTAGGGAACAGCCCATATATGTCGGCGAGCACATTCCTCCGCACTTCAAAGAAGTGCCTCATCTTATGGATCAATTTTTGTCAGTGATTCATGAAAATTGGACAATTATTGAGCATCCAACAATTTTGCCAGCATACGCGCTGTGGAGATTAAACTGGATTCATCCCTTTGTGGAAGGGAATGGACGTACTGCTCGTGCAGCATGCTACTATCTTATCTGCATGAGATACGGTCAATTGCTGCCAGGAAGTAAGATTGTGCCAGAGCGAATAAGGGAAAATAGACAACCATACTACGAAGCGTTGGCCGAAGCGGATAAACATTGGGACAAAGGGCATTTTGACGTATCTGCACTTGCCGCATACTTGCAGGACCTTTTGAAAGCACAACTGGCTGAAGGCTAACGAAAGAGGCCTTCGCTACGCCAGAAGAACCAGGATGATGACGCCGGCGACGATCAGCACGGTGCCGATGATCTCGATACGGGTGACCGTTTCGCGGAATATGAACACCGTGGACAGGAAGGTGAATATGATCTCGACCTGCGCGAGGACCTTCACATAGGCCGCCTGCTGCAGCGTCATGGCCATGAACCATCCGAATGAGGCCGTCGCGCCTGCCGCACCGACGACCAGCGACGGCTTCCAGGCGGCCGCGATGCGCGCGATTTCCGCCCGGTCGCGCAATACCATCCAGACCAGCATCACCACCGTTTGCAGGACGATGACAAAGGCGAGCGTAACGGCCGCCTGCATCATGAAATTCGGCCCGCCGAGCGACAGCGACGCCGCACGGTAGGCGACCGCCGCAATGCCGAAGCCGACCCCCGAGGCAAGGCCGATCAGCGCCGTGCGGCTGAAAACGGAGGTGATCAGGCTTTTCCAGCTGACCGTTCCGTGAGCCACGGAAATCAGCATGACGCCGACAACGGATATCGCGATGGCGAACAGGCTGCCGATGCTGACGGTCTCGCCCAGGAACAGCAGGCCGAACAGCGCCGCCTGCGCCGGTTCCGTGCGCGAATAGGCCGTGCCGACCGTGAAGTTCCGGAACGAGAACAGGTGAACAAGCAGTTGCGTGCCGGCGATCTGCGCGAAGGCGCCGACGACCGCCCAGAAGACGAAGGTGCCGTTCCAGGCCGGCATCGGCATGCCGAAACCGAAGTGCAGGATGGCGACGAAGCACAGGGCAAAGGGAAAGCCGAAGCCGAAACGCACGAAGGTCGCACCCGTCGTGCCCATGACACCCTTGAGGTGCTTTTGCATGGCGGAACGGATATTTTGCAGAAATGCCGCGGCAATGGTGATGGGAATCCACAGTTCCATGAGCCGGCTTTATCACGGCAATTTTCACAGGCCAACGGGTTTGCGGATGCGCAATGGCGGCATCCGTGCCATAAGACCCCATGCTGAAAAACCTGCCCGCCGCCCAGGACTTTGCCGACATCACGGCCTGGGTCTTCGATCTCGACAACACGCTTTATCCGCGCCACACCGACCTCTTCTCGCAGATCGACCGGAAGATGACGGCCTATGTGCAGAACCTTCTCAACCTGCCGCGGGAGGAGGCCCGCAAGGTGCAGAAAGACTACTACCGGGATTACGGGACGACGCTGAACGGCCTGATGAAGATGCACGGCATCGATCCGAACGACTTTCTGGAGAAAGTGCACGACATCGATTATTCGTGGATCGAGCCGCATCCGGAGCTCGGCGAAGCGATCCGCACCCTGCCCGGCCGCAAATTCATCTTCACCAACGGCGACGTGGCGCACGCGGAGCGCACGGCAACGGCGCTCGGCATCCTCGACCATTTTGACGAGATCTTCGACATCCTGGCCGCCGATCTGACGCCCAAACCGGCGGAGGAGACCTATAACCGCTTTGTCTCACTGCACGGCATCGACGGCAGCAGCGCCGCCATGTTCGAGGACCTGCCGCGCAATCTGACCGTGCCGAAATCGCTCGGCATGCGCACCGTTCTGATCGTGCCGCACAATATGGATGTGGCGCTCGGCGAGACCTGGGAGGAGGAAGGCAGGGACGGCGAGCATATCGACTATGTGACCGACGATCTCGCCGGCTTCCTGCAGACCTATATCGATACGCGGTGAACCACGGGCCGGCCATGCCGGCCCGCGGCCTCTCGGCTCTAGTTGGTCTTTTTGCCGTGATGGTGCTTGCCATGGTCCATGGCCTTGGTTCCGGCCGGTTTGACCGGCATCACCAGCTCGACATTTCCGGCTTTTTCAAAGTTCAGGACCACCGGCACCATCTCGCCTTCCTTGAACGGTTCGGGGACCGCCATGAACATGAGGTGATAGCCGCCGGGCTTCAGCTCAACCGTCTCGCCGGCGGGGATGACAAGCCCGTCCGGCAGGGCCCGCATCTTCATGACGTCGTCGACCACCGCCATTTCGTGAATCTCGGTGTTGTCGGTCCTGGGGGTCGTGACGGAGACCAGCCGGTCATCCTGACCGCCCTTGTTCTCAACGATGAGGAAGCCGCCGCCGACCTTTTGTCCCGAAAGCATGGCACGGGTCCAGGGCGCCGAAATATGCAGGTCGCCCGCCATCACCATGGCCGGTTTCATCTCCATCTTGTCGTCGGCAAGAACGGGGCTGGCGGAAAGAACGGCTGCTGCCATGGCAGCGGCAAGGATTGTCTTAAAAATACGCATGGGAATCTCCATTGTGTCAGATCGTGTTGCACCGCAAGCGGCGGCATTTTGAGATCAGACTGAAAACGGAGGTCCTCTTATTGCGCGCACGGCGCCGTCCGCGCCGCGCGCATAGGCTTCAAGATGTGTCGCGAACCGCCAGTCGAGAAGCGCCTGCGCATGAAGCAACAGCGGCGTCTCAACCGGATGGAGCGCCTTTGCATGTTTTTGTCCGGCAAACGTGCCACAGGCGACGAGACAGGGGCAGTTGCCGTGTCCGCCGGCCGGCTGGCCGGGCTCCGGAGCAGCACCGTTCTGCGCGCAGATGACGAGGGAAAGCCCGCTTTGCTGCGCCCGCAGTTCGGAAACCGGCTGCAGCAAAAGCGCGGCAAGCACCATCACGCACAAAACGGCGAAACAGGCGCCTTCCGTTCGTAAAGCAGTCATCACAGACTTTCGCGACCCGGTCATGGCACCTGTATAGCGCGCCGGGAAAACCTGGCGCAAAAGGACAAATTGCAGCAGGCGGCGGCCTTAAAGCCCGTAATGCCCGGCGATCATGTCCCAGGCCTCGTCCGCGGTTTCGACAAACCGGATGAGATCGAGATCGTCGGGCGAGATCGTGCCGAAATCCGCCAGTTCCTCGAAATTGATGACCTTGCGCCAGAACTCGGCTCCAAAGAGGATGAACGGCACCCGCTCCATGCGTCCGGTCTGGATCAGGGTGAGGGATTCGAACAGCTCGTCCATGGTGCCGAAGCCGCCGGGGAACACCGTGATCGCCTTGGCCCGCATCAGGAAATGCATCTTGCGGATGGCGAAATAGTGGAAGTTGAAGCACAGTTCAGGCGACACATATTCGTTCGGCGCCTGTTCGTGCGGCAGGATGATGTTGAGGCCGATCGATTCGGCCGATTCCTCCGCGGCGCCGCGATTTCCGGCCTCCATCACACCGGGCCCGCCGCCGGTCACGACAACAAATTCGCGGTTGTCGCTCTCCATTGAATGGCGCGAGCAGATCTTTGCGAAGCGGCGGGCTTGCTCATAATATTTGGATGCAGCGGACAGGTTCCTGCGCTGCGTGTCATTGCGCGCCGCCCACGGGTCCTTGCCGGGTTCGGGAATGCGCGCGCCGCCGAACATGACCACCGTGGAGCGGATACCGCGCTCGCTCAGGAGGATTTCCGGTTTCAAGAGCTCGAGCTGCAGACGGACGGGCCGCAGATCCTCACGGCACATGAAATCATCATCGGCAAAGGCAAGCCGGTAGGCAGGCGCCTCGGTCTGCGGCGTCCGCGGTACCCCGGCTGCGCGCATCCTGTCCGTTCGGTTGTCGAACAGCGGATCCCAGACATCATCCTTGCGTTTTGCACCCATGACTTTACTTTCACTCCACTCGAGGATCTATGCCGCACCGTGTGCCGATTGACGCCCCGCCCTTCCTCGCTTAGAGCATGAGCCGGCATGCAACACGTCCGTGCGGACCACTGCGACGCCGCACATGCCCATGCAAATTCGGCGCAGTAGCACAGAATATGACATTCCCGGCAGGCAACAATGGCTGCCCCCTACACTATAACGTGACCGTTAAGGAATAACTCCAAGGACAAGGCCATGAACGAACCCGACCTCGCAGAGCTGGAATCCATCATCGACGCAGCCTTCGATGACCGCAACACTGTGGATACCGCAACGCGCGGCCAAATCCGCGAGGCCGTCGATGAGGCCCTGAACCTTCTCGACCACGGCACGGTCAGGGTGGCCGAAAAGGGCGCGGACGGCAATTGGAAGGTAAATCAATGGTTAAAAAAGGCCGTTCTTCTTTCGTTCCGCCTCAATCCGATGGATGTCATCAAGGGCGGCCCGGGCCAGGCAAGCAGCTGGTGGGACAAGGTGCCATCCAAATTCGACGGCTGGAGCACACATGAGTTCGAAAGGGCCGGTTTTCGTGCCGTTCCCAACTGCACGGTCCGCCGTTCTGCCTATATCGCGCCGAATGTCGTGTTGATGCCGTCCTTCGTCAATCTCGGCGCCTATGTCGGCGAAGGCACCATGGTCGACACCTGGGCAACGGTCGGCTCCTGCGCGCAGATCGGCAGGAATGTCCATCTTTCCGGCGGAGTCGGCATTGGCGGCGTGCTGGAGCCGCTGCAGGCGGGACCCGTCGTCATCGAGGACAATTGCTTCATCGGCGCGCGCTCCGAGGTGGTCGAAGGCTGCATCGTGCGGGAAGGCTCGGTGCTCGGCATGGGCGTCTATATCGGCCAGTCGACCAAGATCGTCGATCGCGAAAGCGGCGACGTGTTTTACGGCGAAGTGCCGCCGTATTGCGTCGTTGTCGCCGGCTCCATGCCCGGAAGCAAGCCGATGGGCAACGGCAATATGGCGCCGCATCTTTATTGCGCCGTGATCGTCAAGCGGGTCGACGAAAAGACGCGCTCCAAGACCGGCATCAACGAACTGCTGAGGGATTAGAGCGAGTTGTGGGCGAAGACAAACAGGCCCTGCCGAAACCACCTGCCCCGGCCATGCGCTGGTTCTTCTTCAGCCCGTCCGGTCGCATCGACCGGCTGCCGTTTCTTCTCGGCCTGCTGTTTCTGACCGCGGTCAACGGCTTCCTGTGGAACCGGCTTGTGGCGGTTCCCGAGGAAAGCACAGCCTTCGTCTTCTGGAGCTTCGTCGCATTTACCTTTGCACTCGGATCCATCTGGTCGACCGTCGTCATGGCGATCAAGCGGCTGCACGACATGAATGTGCCCGGCGCGGTCGCCATTTGCCTCTTTGTCCCGGCGGTTTCAATCCTGACGGTTCTTGTCCTTTGTGTGTGGCCCGGAAGCGGCGGGCCAAACCGTTTCGGTGAGCGGCGAAACCGCCCGAAGCAGTAGCTGCTCCGCGACAGATCACGCCGCATGTCAATTTGTGAAGTGGTTCCGTCCGCCAACGCTTCAATTTAGCCGTGAATCGGTCTAGAGCTTTGCGTCATGACCGATCCGATCGCCAATCTGACCGCACTGGTGCGTTGCGCCTCGGTAACGCCCGCAGATAACGGCGCGCTGGGCGCGCTGACGGCCATGCTCGAACCGCTGGGCTTTGCCGTAGAATGCGTCGCATTCGAGGAGGCAGGCACGCCGACGGTTCAAAATCTTTATGCACGCCTCGGGTCCGGCGGGCCGCATCTCATGTTCGCCGGCCATACCGATGTCGTTCCGCCAGGCAACATGGACGACTGGACGCATCCGCCTTTCGAAGCCGCGATCGACGGCGGCATGCTGTTCGGGCGCGGCGCCGTCGACATGAAGGGCGGCATCGCCTGCTTCGTGGCGGCGGTCGCAAGGCACATCGCCGCCCATGGCGCGCCCCGGGGCTCCGTTTCGCTGCTGATCACCGGCGACGAGGAGGGTCCCGCGATCAACGGCACGGACAAGCTGCTTGCCTTCGCCGCCCATCGCGGCGAAGAATGGGACGCCTGCATCGTCGGCGAGCCGACCAATCCGGACGCGCTCGGGGACATGATCAAGATCGGCCGCCGCGGCTCAATGAGCGGCGCGCTGACCGTCAACGGCGTGCAGGGCCATGCGGCCTATCCGCATCTTGCCGACAATCCGGTCAGGGCCATCATGCCGATGCTCGAGAGCCTGATGAACCCGGCGTTTGACAACGGCAGCGACGCGTTTCCCGCGACGAACCTTGAAATAACGACCATCGACATCGGCAATCCGGCGGTCAATGTCATCCCCTCTCAGGCCACGGCCGCCTTCAATGTGCGCTTCAACGACAGCTGGTCCGCGGACAGCCTCAAAGCCGAGATCAAAAGGCGGTTGGACGAGGCCGCATCGGATACGCGTTTGAGGCCCGGACGAGACAAGGCCGAGTACGCGCTTGCCTGGCGCGACCGCCCCTCGCCGGTCTTCTTGACCCGCGACGAACAGCTTATCGAGACCCTTGCCGGCGCGGTCGAGGCGCGCACTGGCAAGCGCCCGGAACTGTCGACAACCGGGGGGACCTCCGACGCCCGCTTCATCAAGGATTACTGCCCGGTCGTCGAGTTCGGGCTTGTCGGCCAGACCATGCATATGGTGGACGAGCGCGTCGCCTTGTCCGACCTTGAGGGACTGACCGGCATCTATGAGGAATTCCTGCAACGCTGGTTTGCGCCGTGACAATGCCCTCGATCAACGAGATCGCCGCCTATGTGACCGGTGTCGTCAAAATGGCGCGCAACGAGGCGGAAGGCCTGAACTATCTCGATCTTTCCACAAGCGGGTTCTGGCGGTCCTTTTGGGCCTATGCCTATTGTCTGCCCGCTTTTCTGACGTTCTGGCTGTCGGAACGGGCGGTGCGGCTTGCCACCGTGCCGGATGAGGCGCCCGGGACGGGTTTTTTCCTGCGGTCGGTCCTGTCGGATGCCGTCGGTATTGCGCTGGGCATTCTCGCCGTCGCGCTTGTCGCCCGGCCCATCGGCATTGCCGACCGTTTTGTACACCTCATTGTCTCAGCGAACTGGCTGTCCCTGCCGCTTGCCTATGTCATGGCGGCGGGAACGCTGCTGACCATGGGAACCGGCGGCGAAAGCGGCTCGTTTCTCCTGCTGATCATCATCCTGGGGGCGCTGGCGGTGAGCTGGAGGGTCTTCCGGGTGGCGCTCGGCGGCGACGGTCTGCTTGCCTTCGGACTGCTGGTGCTGATGGAACTTGTCTTTGTCATTACGAATGTCGTTCTGGGATAGCTCAGGCGTCCTTCATCTCGCACTAGAGCGAGATGAGGCTAGCTTGAATCATTTGATGGCGGAAAATCGGTTCACTCGGCAAGGCGCGTCGCGC
>NZ_CFHWAF010000136.1:0-12109 GCF_984452065.1 Hoeflea sp.
ACCGCCATCGCCGCGCTGCGGACGATGCGCGCGGCGGAGGGCGAACGCATCGGCAAGATCATTGCCGAGCAGGTCGACCGGTTCGAAGTGCTGGCGCGCCAGGTCGAAGCCGATCCTTCTCTCGAGCCGGAGGCCATCCGCCAGCGTCTGAAGACGCAGGTGCTGGCGCTGCTTGATTCGGGCGCGGAACTTGATGAGGACCGGCTGCATGTGGAAGCCGCAATTCTTGCCGCGAAAGCCGATATCCGCGAAGAGATCGACCGGATTCTTGCTCATGTGGACGCGAGCCGTGCCCTTTTGAGCCAGGGCGGAGCGGTCGGCCGCCGCCTGGATTTTTTAGCTCAGGAATTCAACCGGGAATCAAATACAATATGTTCCAAGTCGAACGCATCCTCGGTGACTGCGATCGGCCTTGAGCTCAAAGTGCTGATCGATCAGTTCCGCGAGCAGATTCAGAACCTGGAGTAATCGAGTGTCGGACGACGGTTCGCCAACGCAGATCAAACGCCGCGGCCTGATGCTGGTGCTGTCATCACCGTCGGGCGCCGGAAAATCCACCATCGCACGCAGCCTGCTTGAAAATGACGACGCGTTGAGCCTCTCCGTCAGCGTGACAACGCGAAAGCGACGCGGGAGCGAGATAGACGGCGTACACTACCGTTTTCTGTCCGATGTCGATTTCGAGCGGTTGCGCGATACCGATGCCCTGCTTGAATGGGCCGAGGTCCACGGCAATTTCTACGGCACACCGCGTGAAGCGGTGGAGCGAAGCATGGCCGACGGGCGTGACATGCTGTTCGATATTGACTGGCAGGGTGCCGTTCAACTGCAGGAAAAAATGCCGGCGGATGTCGTTTCCGTTTTCATTCTTCCGCCATCGCTGGCGGAGCTGAAATCGCGCCTCCACCGGCGTGCCGAGGACAGCGAGGATGTCATCGAGATGCGCCTTGCCAATTCCCGCGCCGAGATGGAGCACTGGCGCGAATACGACTACGTGGTCATCAACGACGATCTCGACCGGGCCTATTCGGCAGTCCGCTCGATCGTCTTTGCGGAGCGGCTGCGGCGTGACCGCCGCCCCGGCCTTTTTGACTTTGTTTCCGGGATTCTGGACGAAAAACTGCCGTAACGCCGGCAGCGGTGCCATCTCAACGCGCCGTCGAATGATGCCGCGGCGTCGCGCGATCCCTTTGCAGCACCGAAGGGTCGTCTGTCAGGACTGACTGAACTCCCGAATCAATCAGAAATCTTGCCCTGTCGGTATCGTTGACGGTTGCAACGCCGAATTCGACCGTGGCGTTGCGAATGCGCGCCAGGGCCGCATCGTCGACAAAGTCGTCCTGAACGTGGATGATGCGCGCGCCGACGTCAGCTGCATATCCGTCCGGATCGTCGGGCACGCAAGCAAGCGCAATCGCGCGGGGCACATCCGGCAGGTTCTGCTTCACCCGGTCCAGGCAACGCGCCGAGAACCCGGAAATGAAAAGACCGTTTTCGCCAAATGGCCACGATGTCCTCAACAGGGCGCAGGCGGCGTCTGCGAGGTCATACTCGCGGCCCGGAAGATCCTTGAGCTCGAGCTGCAGGCTGAGGCCGTTGTCGATGATACAATCGAGAAATTCCTCGAGCGTCGGCACCCGGCATCCGGCAAAGGAGGGATCGAACCAGCTTCCGGCATCAAGCGACAGGATGTGCTCGACACTGTTCAGTCCGACAAAGCCACGTCCGCTCGTCGTCCTGTCAAGTTCGAGATCATGCATCATGACCAGCCCGCCATCCGCGGTGATCTGGACATCGGTCTCGATCCACCTGGCGCCCATTTCAACTGCGAGTTCTACCGCCCGCAACGTGTTCTCCGGTGCGAAGGCGGATGCTCCCCGGTGCGCGAGGATAGGCTGATCTACAATCGGGCTGTCTGACGGCATTCCTGTTTCCTGAATTGTTTGCCGGACGGATTTGTCCTTAGGGCAGTCGGAATTGACATGACAATGATCGGCTGGACGAGCGGTGCGGCATCTACACAAAAAAGTATACCTGCACAGTGTAATGAGAATATGAAAATATCCGCCCACGCGGGCCTTCCATCTTATCGGGCGTGTGCGTATAAAATCACGCCACGGTTGAATGTGTCCGGCAATACACTAGATGGGTCGATCAGTCGGACTGGTTTGTCTCTCGTGATGATAGGCAGATCGGATTTGAGGCTTGGTGAAGCCAAAATCCGGTTCTCGGTTTGTGTTGGAGGAATTCGCAATTGGATGGGACCGCCGGGCAGGACCGCTACCGGCTATCGGACAGCGAATGCGAGATCATGAACATTGTCCGCCGGCATGGAACGATTTCCCGCGCCGCCATGGCGGGCTTTACAAATCTGTCGCAGCAATCCGTTCACCGGATTGTCGGGGAGTTGATCGCAAAGCAACTGCTGAAAACCGAAAAAGCCATCGTGAAGGGCAGGGGCAAGCCCAGCCCGCAGATCGTGCTGGACAGGGATGCGACGGCATCGATCGGGCTATCGATAAGCACGGGAAAAGTCGCCTATTGCGCTGTCGATCTTAGCGGAACGGAGATCTGCGCCGGAACACTGGATGCACCGCCCAACGAACCGGATTCGGTCTTCGACGAACTGACATCGATTCTATCCGATCTCCGTTGCAAAGGACCTTTGGCGAGCCGAAACATCATTGGTTTCGGGACTGCGATTCAGGGCTTTCGAACGTCCAATCCAAACAGCTTTGTCACGCCGAAGGAAATCGACGGCTGGTCGCTGGTCCCGCTTGACGGGTTGTTCGAAAGCCGGCTGGGAGAGTGTTCCTTTTTTGAGAACAACGCGACCTGTGCGGCGATCGGCGAACTCTACTGCGGCGGCGGTCAGGATTTCAGATGCTTCGCCTATCTGTCGTTTACGGGCGGGTTCGGATGCGGCCTGATCTGGGAGGAGAAACCGGTTTATGGCGGATACGGCAATGCCGGTGAAATCGGAACCATATTCAAGCGGGAAAAGCTCGTTCACCGACCGGCGCTGGTTGAACTTCAGAAGAGACTGAAGGACCGGGGTATGGACATCGGTTATCGGGAGCTTGTGGATCGCTTTGACCCTGAATGGCCGGGTGTCGCCGACTGGATCGACGAGGTAAGGCCGAGCCTTAACCTGTGCATTCGCGCGTTCTCGGCCATTCTTGATCCAAACGCCGTCTTTTTTGGCGGCGATGCGCCCCGACGGCTTCGCCAGATGCTCATCAATGCGTGCGAGTCGCCGCAAATGGACCGCCATGGCAGTCCCAAACTGTCGCCGCAGCTTCTCCTGAGCCGTATTGAAGGTGACGCCGCGATGCCGGGAGCAGCCATGCTGCCTCTTCAACACACGGTATTTAGAACGCGCGCCAACAGGCTGTAATCGTCTGACGCCGCGTACCCTCAGGAAACGGTAAAGACCATGAGTTTGATCAAACGCTTTTCAGGTATCATTCTGCTGCTTCTGGCCGTGCTGTTTACCGGCCGCCGGCCCTGGCAACCGCCGTTGGAGCGGTTGCGATGATGGCCGGCATATACGCGCTTTATCGCTCGCATGCCGATCTCGGTGCTTTCTGGTCGCCGACGCTCGAGATCCGGGACGGCCACGAACTGGTGACAACCGGTATCTACAGCCGCGTGCGCCATCCGATGTACACGGCGATCTTCCTGATCTGTATCGGTCAGGCGCTGTTGCTGGAAAACTGGCTTGCGTGTATCGCCGGTCTCATCACGTTCACCGTTCTTTACATTGCACGTGTTGAACGCGAGGAACAACTGATGATACAGCGGTTCGGCAAGGCGTACCGATCCTATGCGAAGCGTACGCAGCGCCTTGTTCCACGCCTGTTTTGAAGATCAAGGCTCGCTTGTCTTTCCCTGTGACCCGTCCATCAACTGGGTGAGCCGGCAGAACTCCTCCACGGACAGGGTCTCGGCGCGCCGTCTTGGATCGATGCCCGCGGCCTCCAGCAACGGCTCGCCGCCGAGGCTCTTGAGACTCTGGCGCAGCATTTTCCGCCGCTGTCCGAAGGCGGCCTGCGTAAGCCGGGAGAGGCTCGTCGCAGAACATGCGAACGGATCGCTCCGCGGTGTCAGGTGCACGACCGATGACGTCACCTTGGGCGGCGGCGTGAAGGCCTGACGGGGAACGTCAAAAACCAGCTTTGTCTCCATGCGCCAGCCGGAAAGGACGCTGAGGCGGCCATATGTCCCGGAGCCGGGTGCGGCAACGATCCGCTGTGCCACTTCCTTTTGAAACATCAGCGTGAGCGAGGAAAAATAGGGCGGCCAGGGTTCGGTCAGCAGCCAGCCGACAAGCAGCGGCGTTCCGACATTGTAGGGCAGGTTGGAGATGATTTTGACTTTGCCGCTCTTCGCCAGAACGCTGAAGTCGGTCTCCAGCGCGTCCGCCTCGACAATATCCAGACGGCCGGGATAGTGTTCCTCGATCTCCTTGAGTGCGGGAATACAGCGCCGGTCCCGCTCGATCGCGATAACCTTGCTGGCTCCGTTCGCCAAAATCGCCCGCGTGAGGCCGCCCGGGCCCGGGCCGACTTCCAGTATCGTGGCGCCCTCCAGCGCCCCGGCGGCCCTTGCGATCTTCTGTGTGAGATTGAGGTCGAGCAGGAAGTTCTGGCCAAGGCTCTTGCGGGCATCCAGACCGAAACGGTCGATGACGTCACGCAGGGGCGGCAGCCCGTCGAGCGCGCTCATGTGGTGTCGCTTTTCAAGCCGGCGGTCTCGACCATCCTTGCCGCCAGGCCGATTGCGGCGATCAGGCTGTCGGGCCGCGCCTGACCGGTGCCGGCAATATCGAACGCCGTGCCGTGATCCGGCGACGTGCGGACAAAGGGAAGGCCGAGTGTCGTGTTGACCGTTTCGTCGAAATCCAGTGCCTTTGCCGGAATAAGCGCCTGGTCATGGTACATGCAGACGGCCGCATCGTATCGGCTGCGCGCAGCCTCGTGAAACATCGTATCCGCCGGCAACGGCCCGAAAGCATCGACACCGGCAGACCTCAGGCGGTCGACCGCTGGCGCGATGATTTCGGCATCCTCGCCGCCCAGCGCACCTTTCTCGCCGGCGTGAGGATTAAGGCCGGCCACCGCGATGCGGGGCTGGTCCATGCCGAACCTGGACCGCAGGTCATCGGCCGTAATCGTGACCGTTTCAACGATCAGGTCGGTGGAAAGTGCGCCCGGCACGTCGCGCAGCGGAATGTGGATGGTAACGGGAACGGCCTTCAGTCGCGGTCCGGCGAGCATCATCACCGGGCGGCAGCTGGAACCGGAATGGCGTTCCGCCAGTTCGGCAAGAAATTCGGTATGCCCGGGAAAGGCGAAGCCGGCTGAATAAAGCTGTTCCTTGGCGATCGGGCAGGTGACCACCCCGGCCGCCGCGCCGTTCCGGGTCAGTGCAACGGCGCGCTCGATCGCCTCGATGACCGCCGGTGCGTTTGCGGGCGTCGGTTGTCCGGCAACCGCCTCGATGCCGTTTTCGAGCGGCATGACCGGCAGCCGGTTGCCGCAATCGAACGCCTCGCGGGGCGCGCTGATCACGGCGATATCGGTCTCAATTCCCAGGGTCGCGGCGCGTTCGGCAAGAAGCGTCGGGTTCGAAAGCGCGAAAAGCGGGCAGGGCGGCCGGTTTCTGATCTTGTGCCACATCGCCAGGGTCACATCCGGGCCAATTCCGGCGGGATCGCCCATCGTCAGTGCGATCGGCCCGGTTTCGCTTCCATGTTCCGGCATCAGATTTGGCTTATCGGCTCAATTGTAAGTGATACGCGCGCGTTCCCGCAGTTCTTTAAGGTATTTCTGGCTGTTCTGGCTCTGGCTTGGGTCTTCAGAGGCCTGTTCCGCACGGAATACCATCTCAGCAGCCAGATCGTCGGACACCTGCCTGGCCGTGCACACGGCGATGAACTCGACGCCACGATCCGTCACGCGGGTTTTTGTCGTTCTGCCCTGCTGTGTCTTTTCGACAAGCTCTTTCCACTCGCCGGGCAGCGCCGGTTGCATGATGCGTCCGAGATCCCTCACCGAAACATCCTTCAGCCCTTTTGCGAACTGGCGGGTGCTGTTGCAGTCGACAAAGCGGCCACGCATCGCCTCGGCTTCCCTTTTCCGCTGTCCGAGGATCGCATTCCGTCTTGATTGCGGAACAACGAAGATGACCTGCTGCAGGATATACTCGGTGGTCGTCGGCTTTTCGCCGCCGCGCTCGAGCATCTTGGCGACCAGATCCTCGGTGCTCATCCTGCCGCCGGTGCTGAAACGCGCATTCACCACGCGCGGCCAGGACATCTGTACGCGAATGAATTCCTTGAAGTGCCTGGCGCCGACACCGGCCTGACCGAGCATTTGCGACATCTGTTTGGCCGACATGCGGTTCGCCGAGGCAAAGCGCGCGAATGACTGGTTGACCTGAGCGTCCGAGACTCCGGCGCGCAACCGCCTGACCTCGTTCATCTTGATGGCTTCCTCGATCAGCTGATCCTGAGCTTTCTTCTTCAGATCCCCGCGCTCGCGCTGCAATTGAAGCAGTTTCACCCGTCGGTTGACGTCACCCGAGGTGATGGCGCTGCCGTTCACGATAATCGCGACCTGGTTTGCCTGTGCCGGTGCGACGTTTGCCGCAACCGCGACAAGAGCCAACATCAGCATGGCGGCAAGTCTTGCCGTCGCGGTGATATGGTTTTTGGCAGAGCCGCTATTCATATTCCCGGTTCCTCACTCCCCCGATATGGCATTTTCGCAAAACGCGATGTCGCGGTAAATCCCACCTATAATTTGGCAAAATAAAGGCTCGTTTCATCACATACGGTTGAGGCATGCTCGCTGGCAATTCTTCGTATTCAATTATCAGTTATCGCGGAAATCGCTCAGGATGCTGGAGCCGATGTTGATGTCTCCGAGGGTGCGCAGGCTGATTTTCGCACCGACGGACCAGTCGATCGCCTGATCGACATCGCGTTGCTGAGTGTAGGAGACCGTGATCGCAATACACTCGTCATGATAGCCGAAGCCGATCGTATTGTCCGTCATCGTCCGGGTTTCGATGTTGTAGGCGACCGAGCCGAATGCCCTCCAGTATTCCGCGAACTTGATGGATCCGGCGCCTTTCAGTTCGCTCCGCTTGGCTGTCGAACCGTAGCCGGGCTGCGGCTGCACCGTTGTGTGCGCGAAGGTCGTGCTGACCACGCGGCCTGAATAGGATACCCCCAGATCGGAGCGTTGGAGATCGAAGGTCTCGTCGTCGAACCTGCCTTCCGCCGTCATCGAAAAACCGCGCGGAAGGTCCACGCCGACACTGCCGACATAGTCGGACCGGCTGTTTTCCAGACCCGAGAAGGTGCCGACATTGACGAGATCCGGTGTCGCAAAGGAGTTGAGGCCGGCGATCTGATAGGACTGGCCGAATGCGCCGCGCAGCGACACACCATTGTAAAACGTGCCCGTGTAACGGACGCCGAGATTGGCCCGGGTCCCGCCCTCGACCCGATCGTAACCGGAAAATTTGTCACGCTCGAAAAGCGTGCTCGTGTCGAACACAAAGCTCTGCGCATCCTCGTTCGGAAGGCCGCCGGCGAGCTGTTCGTCATTGCGCACGAAAATCTGCGCGATGGGTTCGAATATATGCGATGCTGCTGGTGCCGAGACCTGGATCGGGTAACGGGCCTCGAGGCCGGCCGTCAGCAATCCGCGTGCGGGCGTCGTCCGGGTGGTGAAGGGCCCGGTATATCCTGTCGGTGCGTCGACATCGAGATAGTAGAGATCGCCGCGCGCGGCGGCGAGCGGCGTGACCACAAGCCCCGCATCCGTGATGAAGGTACGCTTCCACTCCAGTTCCGTGGTCAGGCGGTTGCTGGTGCCTTCAACGCCTGGAAACTTGCCGGTGACCGTGTCGGCTTCGGCCTCGTCCCGGGTCAGGCTGAGAATGTTGACATTGAGGTTGAGTTCGCCGCCGGCCACGGGCCTGTCGAACGTCCGTGAATAGTCGAGCGACGGGTGAACGATCGGCTGTTCTTCCTCCGCGGTGCTGGCCGGATTGGTCGACTGGATATCGAAATAGAAACCGCGCAGATCGAAGAAGTTCCGGCCGGACAGGCCGGTCAGATAAACCTCGGACGCCTGTGTGACGGCGTTGTAGCCGCTGATATCATAAGTGTTCGAGAAGCTGTTGTCGCTCTGCACCATGACATCCCAGCCGAATGTCCAGCGCGGATTGATCTCGAATTTTGCCCGCGACGCGATCATGCCGCGGTTCTCGACACCGGCGTCGACCGTGCCGGCATCGAACGCGTCGGGCGCCAGCTGGTGGATGCCGGCGATCTTCAGGATATGCTCGCCGGAATGGAAGCGCTGGCGGAACTCCGCCTCGCCGAGGAAGCCCTGCCGCGTATAGCCGGACACCGTCACCGTCATGTCGTAATAGGGGCTGAGTGCGAAATAGTAGGGCACACCCATCTTGGCGCCCAGCTGCTTTGAATAGCTGAAGGACGGGATGAGGAAGCCGCTCTTGCGCTTGACGGAGTGGTCGGGCACGACGAGGAAAGGCAGGTAGGCGATCGGCCGTCCGAAAAGTTCGAACTGCGCGCCCTCGAGCCGGATCGTCTTTGTCGTGCCGTCCTGCGTCACGCGCCGGGCCTTGATCTGCCACAGCGGCGGCTTTGACGGATCTTCCTCACAGATTTCACAGGCCGTGTAGACACCGTTGTTCAGCGTCGTGCGTTCGCCCTCGAAACGCTGCGCGCTGTCCGCGACGATGCGGGTGTTGTCCGGCCGCTCGATGCGCAGCGCATTGACAAATCCGTCGGCAAAATCATCGGTGATGTCCAGTTCCTGAGCGTAGATGACATTGCCGTCCGGTTCCACCATCTCGATATCGCCGAACGCCTTGAGCCGGCCCGAGGCCTGGTGATATTCAAGCCTTCGCGCAACCATCCGGTAGCCGTCATATTCGACTTGAACGGCGCCGCGCGCGACAATGGTCTCATTGTCCTGGTTGAAGGTAAGCTCATTGGCCGTCAGGAGGAGCTGCGCATCGGGTGAGGCCTGCAAATCGATACCGGGCACATTCGCCGTCTGCGCCATTGCGTCCGGCGTCAGAGCGGGCATTGCCACGCTGGCGGACAAGGCCGCTATCAGACCTGCGATACGCAAACGATTCCTTTCGCAGATCGCCCCAGACCCCACTAGCCGTCCTCCTTGTGGAGAAGCACAGTAACTCCCATCGCAGACGCGACGATCGCAGGAAGCCACGCGGCCACAAAGGGAGGCACGGCACCGGCGGTTCCAAACGATTTCGCCAACATCGTCACGACATAAAGCAGAAAGCCGGCCAAGATACCAGCCAAAATCACCGTGCCGGACTGGCCGAAGCGGATAAATTTTAAAGACACGGTTGCCGCGATAAGTGTCATCGCAACCAGAAGAAGCGGCAACGCGAGAAGCGATTGATACTGCATCGCAAACGCGTTGGCCCCAAGCCCGAAGGAACGGGCCACCTCGATCTTGCGCGGCAGCTCAAAGAACGAAATCGACTGGGGCGAAGCCAGCGACTCCTCGACGAATTCGGGCCGCAGGTTCGTGCTGATCACGATCTCGTCAACCTGGTCCGGCACGCCGTCTTCGCCGAAACGCGTCACATCGCTTAATATCCAGCGTCCGGGTTCCAGTGCGGCCTGGTCGGCATCGAGCCTTTCGGTGATCGATCCCTCATTGTCGAAGCGTACAAATGTCGCGCCGCCGAGCAACAGGCCCCTGCGGGCGACCTTGTCCGCTCCGATGATCGTGACACCTTCCTCCGTCCTCTGGCGCAGCCAGGGCGGACGCTCGATCGTTCCCACCGTCCCGCGCTTTATGCCGAGGCCGAGCTCGAGCTCCTGCACTTTTGACAGGGCAAAGGAGGAGAACGGATTGACCATCGTCGCCATCACGATGCCCATGAGAAAGCTCGCGACGCAAAGGGGGGTCAGAAACTGCCAGGCGGAAATGCCAGCCGAACGGGCAACGACCAGCTCGTATTTCCGGTTGAGAACAAGCAGGACGGACATGGACGAAAACAGGATGATGAACGGCACCGTCTCCTGCATGATATTGGGCAGGCGCAGCAGCGACAGGAAAGCGCCGAGCCAGATCGTGTAACCGGGGAGCCGCGAGGCCCGGCTGGAGAATTCGGTGAAATCGACCATGTAGATGATCGCCAGAACGCCGAGCACGAACCACAACGTCATGACGACATAGCGGCGGAACAGGTAGCGCCAGAGCGTAAAGCCGATCATCGCGCGCCCTTCCGTTTTGTGCCGGTCAGGTCGGCCAGCCATTGGCGCATGACCTGCGCAAGCGGCTCGTCGCCGGATGTCAGTCTGGCTGACTGTTCGACGAGATATCGCGGCGCTCTGAATGACCAGTTGGTCATCATCAGGAGCGAGAAAACGGCAATGGCGCCGAGCGGAACGGCGAAGCACAATATCCCGAAAACGCGGCTCGTCGCGGACTCGTCGATCGCATAGAAGCTGAAGCCGCGCAGCAGAAAGGCGATGGTCGCGGCCGTCGCCACGCTCCAGACCTGTTCGTGACGGTTGGAATGGGCCTTGCCGAGGAAATAGACCGTGATGAAGCCGAAGACGAGCGGGTAGAGCCATTCGGACAGCCGCTTGTGGATACGCATCCGGAACTCGAACGGCGCGTGTTTGTAGTAGGGATCCTCAAGATCGGGATTGAAGAGATAGCTTGTCGGCCGTTCCTTCGGCCTCAATCCGCCGCCGCCTCCGGCCCGGCCGCCGATCAGGCTGAGATCAAGCGCATAGGTGGCGTAGCGGATAACCGAGACGTTTCCGCTGGCGACTTCTTTTCGGTGCAACTCACCGTCGGAAAGAACAAGGATGTCCGTGCCGGCGGTTTCCGTGAACGTGCCGTATCTGGCGTAGTAGAGCAGGTCGTTGTCCTCGTCGCGCTGGTCGGAAAGGAATATGCCGCCAAGCCGCCCGCCGGGCAGTTTTTCGGCCACGCTGACATAGAGATTGTCTTCGATCTTGTGGAAAGTGCCCGACTGGACAGCTGCGGAAAAAAGATCGGCGGAGGCCCGGTCAAGCAGCGCCCTGATCTGCCGGTTGGCCCAGGGTTCCACAAAGTTGGTTTCCACCAGGCTGGCGAATGACATCAGCGCCGCGATAATCAGGATCGGCCTGGCGATCAGCGCCCGCGAGCCGCCGGACGCTTCAATAACCGCAAGTTCCGAATCGGTGTTCATCGTGCTCAGCGTCTGGGCGGCGCCGATCATCAGGGCAAATGGCATCACGATCACGAACATTGACGGCATCACGAGGCCGGCAAGCTCAAGAAATGTGAGCAGGGATTGTCCCGTTGAGCTCAGCAGGTTGACACGCAGAAGCACTTGCGTCGTCATGGCGATCGTCGCGGTGATCAGCAAAGTGCCGACCGAAAGGGCGAACACACGGCTGAAGATGTAGCGTTCCAGTAATTTCATTCGGTACGGAATCCGGTGGACCACCACCCGGTCGCAGCGTCCGCGACCGGAATCTCTCAGATATGGGCTTATACCTAATACGGTGCAAACCGGGATAGTAAACAATTCTTTAACTGAAGTATTCGTTACCATGCCGCGACGGACACCATTGCGCCCGATTTATCAGCCGACAGAAGGTTGAGACGGCGGATTCGTCAAATTCTGGACTTGTTATTGCGCTCGAAAAAGCCGATCTGTTTTGGGTCCGTCTTCCGGACCTGAACGCATATGTGCCACCGCCCACCGACAACCGGAGCTCCCATGCCGCAGAAAATAAACATCGCATTTTCCAAATCATCCGCGATCAAGGACGGACTGGCCGTATTGCTGTGCCGCGACGATGCCCGGCTTTCCGGCAGCGCTGCGGCCGCGGACCCGGACGGCGTTGCGTCAAGGGCAATGGAGGTAGCGGAATTCAAGGGCAAGAAACTCGCCACGCTTGATGTGCTGGCCCCTGGGGGCAGCCCGGCCGACCGCCTCGCCATTGTCGGCGTCGGCGATCCGGCCGAGCTTCAGCAAAGCGACTGGCTGCGTCTTGGCGGTGCCGTGTTCGGCCTTGCCG
>NZ_CFHWAF010000137.1:0-12073 GCF_984452065.1 Hoeflea sp.
CCTGCGCCGCCTCGGCGCGCTCGACGAGAAGCCGCAGGCTCTCTTCGTCATGCGGTTTGAAGGTCAGAACCCGCGCGCGCGACAGCAGGGCGGCATTGAGTTCGAAGGACGGATTTTCCGTCGTTGCCCCGATCAGGATCACCGTCCCGTCTTCCATGACCGGAAGGAAACTGTCGAGCTGGGCCTTGTTGAAACGATGGATCTCGTCCACGAACAGCAGGGTCTGCCGGCCGGACATGCGCCGGGCGCGAGCTGCCTCGAACGCCTTCTTGAGGTCCGCAACACCGGAGAAGATCGCGGAAATCTGCTCGAATGCAAGATCGGTTTCACCGGCCAGAAGCCGTGCAACGGTTGTCTTGCCGGTGCCGGACGGTCCCCAGAAAATCATCGAGCCGAGGGTGCCGTTCGAAATCATCCGCGTCAGCGCGCCGTCTTCGCCGGTCAGGTGGGACTGACCGGTGACTTCCGACAAGGACCGCGGGCGCAATCGGTCCGCAAGCGGCCTTGCCTTTTGTGCCGTTTCATCGGCGACCGATGAAAACAGGTCACTCATCAGCGCACCATTTGCCGAAGCCTGCGCCCGTTGCGGGTGATCTCGAACTGCCAGTATCCGGGCTCATCGGCGATCGCCTCGGCGACATCGCTTGCCTGCCGCATGGTCTCGCCGTTGATTTCCACCAGAATATCACGCGGCCGGATGCCGTAGCGGTTGGCCGGCGAGCCGCGCTCGACCTCCAGCACCACCACGCCCCGCACATGTTGCGGCAACCTGAGCTGCTCGGCGATGTAAGGATCGATATCCGCGAGAACCGAACCGGCAAAGGGACTTTCGCCCGTCACGCGCAATTCTCCCGGACGCTGGGGGTCGCGCGGCGCGCCCAGCCGGATGCTCAGGGTGCGAACCGACGAACGGGAGATGACTTCGAGTTTCACCACCTTTCCGACGCCGGCCGTCGCGAGACGATAACCGAGCGCGTCCGGGTGTTGAACGGTCAGGCCGTCGAGGCTGATCACCAGATCGCCGACCTTCAGACCGCCCTCATGGGCGGGCCCGTCGTTCACAACCGCTGTGACGATGGCACCGAAAGCACGCTCCATGCCGAGCGCTTCCGCCATATCGGCGGTGACCGGGACAAAGGACGCGCCGATAAAGGGGCGTGAAAACTTCTCTTCGCCGTTTCTCGCCGCATCGACCACGGCACGCACCATATTGGCCGGAATGGCAAAGCCGATCCCGTTCGAACCTCCGGAGCGTGAGAATATGGCGGTGTTGATGCCCACCAGGCGACCATTCATATCGACAAGCGCGCCGCCGGAATTACCGGGGTTGATGGCAGCGTCCGTCTGGATAAAGAAACCGAAATCCGAAATGCCGACGCCGTTGCGCGCCAGTGCCGAGACGATGCCGCTCGTCACTGTCTGACCGACGCCAAAGGGATTGCCGATCGCCAGCAGAATGTCGCCGACCTCGAGCCGGTCTGAATCGCTGTAATCGATGGCTGAGAACGGTCCCGTATCGTCAATCTTGAGAACGGCAAGATCCACCCGCTGGTCCTTCAACAGAACCCGGCTCGGATATTCCCGTCCGTCGGCAAATGCGATCTTGATCTCGTCGGCCCCGTCAATGACGTGGTTGTTGGTGACGACGATGCCCGAGGCATCGACGATGACGCCGGAGCCGAGGGACGACTGGCGCTGTGAACGCCCGGGCGGGCCTTGCCCGAAAAACCGCTCGAAGAACGGATCGCCGGCAAAGGGCGAGCGGGTGCGGACCATGCGTTCGGCATAGACGTTGACGACGGCGGGCGCCGCTGCCTTCACCACCGGGGCATAGGAGAACTGCAACTGCTCTCTTGATTGCGGAACGACGCGCTCGTCGGCCGGTCCGTTTTTCTCGGCTCTGCCCAGTATTTCGGAAATCACACCGCGCAGTTTTTCCGTGCTTGCCGGCTCCTGCGCTCCGCTTATGGTCAGTGTCAGGCCTATTGCCACGGCGATCGCAGCGGTCAATCCGAGCCATTTCAGTCGGCGCATTCAAAATCCTCCGGGCGAATCCGTCCCGTATATATAAGTCGGTCTGCCGCGATCAAAAAGAGTGCGGCGAACACGTTACCGACATGAAAAAAGGCCGGGCGATGCCCGGCCTTGAAATTTGAAAGGGTGCAGTTCTTACGCTGCTTCGGTCTCTTCGGTCTCCGCCTCGGCTTCAAGCCGCGCCAGATCCTTGGCACCTTTGGCGTCGACGTCGCGGTCGACGAACTCGACAACGGCCATCGGCGCATTGTCACCCTTGCGGAAACCGGCTTTCATGATACGGATGTAGCCGCCGTTGCGGTCGGCATAACGGGTTGCAATCGTGTCGAACAGTTTGCGGACCATCTCGACATCCCTGATTTTCGAAATCGCCTGGCGGCGGGCATGCAGGTCGCCCCGCTTGCCGAGCGTTACCAGCTTCTCAACGACCGGGCGAATTTCCTTCGCCTTCGGCAAGGTGGTCACGATCTGCTCGTGTTCGATCAGGGATGCAGCCATATTTGCAAACATTGCCTTGCGGTGGCTGGCTGTCCGGTTCAGCTTGCGGCCTGACTTGCGGTGGCGCATGAGCCTTCTCCTTCAACGCGGGGTGCACCCGCTGGTTCGATTAGTATTGATCCTCGTAGCGCTTGGCGAGGTCTTCGATGTTTTCCGGCGGCCAGGCGGGAACTTCCATTCCAAGATGCAGGCCCATGGACGCCAGGACTTCCTTGATCTCGTTGAGCGACTTGCGGCCGAAGTTCGGCGTGCGTAGCATTTCTGCTTCCGTCTTCTGAATGAGATCGCCGATATAGACGATGTTGTCGTTCTTCAGACAGTTTGCCGAGCGGACGGAGAGCTCCAGCTCGTCGACCTTCTTGAGCAGCGCCGGGTTGAAGGCAAGTTCGGTTGCCTGAACTTCCTCGACCTCTTTCTGCGGCTCGTCGAAATTGATGAAGACACCAAGCTGGTCCTGCAGGATGCGGGCGGCGAATGCGATCGCGTCCTCGCCCGAAACGGAACCGTCGGTCTCCAGCGTCATCGTCAGACGGTCGTAATCGAGAACCTGTCCCTCGCGGGTATTTTCCACCTTGTAGGACACTTTCTTGACCGGCGAATAAAGGCTGTCGACCGGAATGAGACCGATCGGCGCGTCTTCCGCACGGTTGCGGTCGGCGGGCACATAACCCTTGCCGTTCTGCACGGTGAACTCCATGCGGATCTCGGCGCCCTCGTCGAGCGTGCAGATCACATGATCCGGGTTGAGGATCTCGATGTCCCCGACGGTCTGGATATCGCCGGCAAGAACCGTCCCCGGCCCCTGCTTGCGCACGACCATGCGCTTCGGTTCATCGCCTTCCATTCCGATGGCGATTTCCTTGATGTTGAGGACGATGTCCGTCACGTCTTCGCGAACGCCCGGGATCGAGGAGAACTCGTGAAGGACGCCGTCTATCTGGACCGCGGTCACGGCCGCGCCGCGCAGCGAGGACAGCAGAACGCGGCGAAGCGCGTTGCCGAGCGTCAGGCCAAAGCCACGCTCCAGCGGTTCGGCAACGAGCGTCGCCTTGGTGCGGTCGGCCGCGGAGAACTCGATCTTGTTGGGTTTGATCAGTTCCTGCCAGTTTTTCTGAATCATGTTCAATTACCTTCCGTTCCTTGCCACCATCCAATCGTGGCAACAGAGCTGGAGAGCCGAGAGGAGCAACATGCTCATCGGCGTGCGATTCACAATGTCAGACGCGGCGCTTCTTGCGCGGACGGCAGCCATTGTGCGGAATGGGTGTCACGTCGCGGATGGACGTGATCGTGAAACCGGCGGCCTGAAGGGCGCGCAATGCCGATTCACGGCCGGAGCCCGGTCCGCAGACTTCAACCTCAAGAGACTTCATGCCGTGCTCCTGCGCCTTCTTGGCGCAGTCTTCGGCGGCAATCTGCGCCGCGAACGGCGTGGATTTGCGCGAGCCCTTGAAACCCTTTGCACCGGCGGACGACCAGGCAATGGCGTTGCCCTGTGCGTCGGTGATGGTGATCATCGTGTTGTTGAATGTCGAATTCACATGGGCGACGCCCGATGAGATATTCTTGCGTTCGCGGCGGCGAACGCGCGTGGCTTCCTTTGCCATCACAGTCCTTTCGTCGATCTCTACACCGCCGTAATTCCAGCGGCTCCACCGGAGGGGGCGCTATGGCCGCCCCGACCATTGTCAAAGCGAAAGCCGGGGTTCCAATCGCCGCCGGCGGTTACGCTTAAATCCGTTTGCTTACTTCTTCTTGCCTGCAATCGCCTTCGCGGGCCCCTTACGAGTGCGGGCATTGGTATGGGTGCGCTGTCCACGAACCGGAAGGTTGCGGCGATGACGCAGGCCACGATAGCATCCAAGGTCCATGAGCCGCTTGATGTTCATTGCGGTTTCACGCCGCAGGTCGCCTTCGACCTGATAGTCGCGGTCAATCGCTTCGCGGATCTGGATGACGTCGGCGTCAGACAGTTCGTTGACGCGGCGTTCGGCCGGAATGCCAACCTTCCCGGTGATTTCCTTGGCATAGGTCGCACCGATCCCGTGAATATATTGCAGCGCGATGACCACGCGCTTGTTCGTTGGAATATTGACGCCAGCGATACGGGCCACGTCTTTTCTCCTTGCCTACCGGGCCAGTCTGGCCTGGCCGGTTCGTTATGCGGCTGCGAAGCAGCCTGTTGCTCATAGCCGGGACATGTGTAAACGACCGGCCCCGGTTCTCTCTTTCGAAAACCGCGCCAATCGCTCGACAATCTCGAATTGGCGGGGTTCTAACGGACTCGATGCACGATCGTCAACAGTCCAGATGCCCAAAATCGGGCGCAATAACGCAAAATTGGCAAAATTCTTGCTACTCTCCTAAAGAGAGGCCAGAATCTCGTCGATTTGCGCGGTCACGATGTCGATGTCGGCCATACCGTCGACCTGCTTCAACAGGCCCTTGGCGTAGTAATAGCCAAGCAGCGGCGAGGTTTCCTTATAGTAAGCCTGCAGGCGTGTGCGCACCGTATCCGGATTGTCATCCTTGCGGCGGCTGAACTCGGTCGATCCGCACTTGTCGCAAACACCTTCCTTCTCGGGCTTCAGATTGGTGTCGTGATAACCCGCGCCGCAATTGACGCAGGTATAGCGACCGGTAATGCGGTCGACCAGCACATCATCGTCGACCCGGAGTTCCACGACGGCGGACAGGCCCATATCCTTGGATGCCAGCATCTTCTGCATTGCGTCAGCCTGAACCAGCGTGCGCGGATAACCGTCCAGAATAAAACCGGGCCGGCAGTCCGGCTGGTCCAGCCGTTCGGAGACGATCGCATTGACGATGTCGTCCGAAACCAGCTTGCCGGCATCCATGACTGCTTTCGCCCGCAGGCCGACCTCGGTTTCGCTTGCAACGGCTGCACGAAGCATATCTCCGGTCGAGAGCTGCGGAATACCGTGCTTTTCAACCAGCCTCTGCGCTTGGGTCCCCTTCCCCGCCCCCGGCGGTCCAAGCAAAATCAGTCTCATCGTCCCCTCTTTCCTCCGCGAAGCTTCGATTTCTTGATCAGCCCCTCATATTGCTGCGCAATCAGATGCCCCTGGACCTGCGCAACGGTGTCGAGCGTGACGCTGACCACGATCAGCAACGACGTGCCGCCGAGGTAGAAGGGAATGCCGGTCTGAGCGATGAGTAACTCCGGCAGAAGGCAGACGAAAATCAGATAGAGCGCACCGACGGTGGTGATCCGGGTCAACACGTAATCGATATATTCGGCCGTGCGCTCGCCCGGGCGGATACCCGGAATAAACCCGCCATGGCTCTTCAGATTGTCGGCCGTGTCCTTCGGATTGAAGACGACCGCCGTATAGAAAAAGGCGAAGAAGCCGATCATGACCGCGTAAAACAGCATATAGAGCGGCTGGCCGTGTCCGAGCGTCGCAAGGACCGCCGTCGCCCAGGGCGGAAGATCGGTGGTGTTCGAGAAGCCCGCCAGCGTCGCCGGCAGCAAGAGCAGAGACGAAGCAAAGATCGGCGGGATGACGCCGGCCGTGTTGAGTTTCAACGGCAGGTGCGAAGAATCGCCCTGGAACATGCGGTTGCCGACCTGACGCTTCGGATACTGGATCATAAGCCGGCGCTGTGCGCGCTCCATGAACACGATGAACGCGATCACGGCAATGGCGATAACGATCACCATGATGATCAGGCCGGTCGAAAGCGCGCCGGTCCGGCCGAGTTCCAGCGTTCCCGCGATGGCGCCCGGAAGCGCCGCGACGATGCCCGCGAAGATGATGAGCGAGATACCGTTGCCGATGCCGCGGGCGGTGATCTGCTCGCCCAGCCACATCAGGAAAATCGTGCCGCCCACCAGGGTGATCACCGTCGAAATCCGGAAGAACCAGCCCGGATCGGTGACGATGCCGTTGCCCGATTCCAGTCCGACGGCGATGCCGTAGGCCTGCATGGTGGCAAGCAGCACCGTGCCGTAGCGGGTGTACTGGTTGATGACCTTGCGGCCCTGTTCGCCCTCTTTCTTGAGCTGCTCGAGCGTCGGCACGACCGATGTCATCAACTGCATGATGATCGATGCGGAGATGTAGGGCATGATGCCGAGCGCGAAGATCGCCATGCGCTCGACGGCGCCGCCGGCGAACATGTTGAACAATCCGAGAATGCCGCCGGCCTGTTGCTGAAACGCCTGGGCGAACGCTTCCGGATTCAGCCCCGGAAGGGGAATATAGGTGCCCAGCCGATAGATCAGAAGCGCACCCAGGGTGAACCAGATGCGCTTCTTGAGATCCTCGGCTTTCGCAAAGGCAGAAAAATTGAGATTGGCTGCGAGTTGTTCGGCTGCAGATGCCATGCGAAATCTCCGCGGGACCCTTTCCCCGTGATCCTGTCGACGTCAGCAGGATACCGGACGGGTCGGATTACTGGTTTCCGGCGGCCGCGTCGCGGTCCCTGACCATCCCATGGCCGCCTTCAAATTCGCGTCCCGAATGACGCCTAGCGTCATCCATATGGGAATATGTCAGCCCATTGCAAATCACAACAGGCCAACTTTCCGGTTATTCGGCCGCCTTTTCCGCGGCGGCAAGAACCTTGATCGAACCACCGGCCTTCTCGATCTTCTCGATGGCGGCTTTGGAAGCGCCGGCGACCTCGACGGTCAGCTTGGCTTTCAACTCTCCGTCGGCCAGAACGCGGACACCGTCCTTCTCGCGGCGGATAACGCCGGCCGCCTTGAGAGCGGCTGCATCGACGGTCTTCTTGGCGTCGAGCTTCTTGGCGTCAACCGCAGCCTGCAGGCGTCCGACGGATACAACGTTGAAATTCTTTGCAAAAATGTTGGTGAAACCACGCTTCGGCAGACGCCGGTAGATCGGCATCTGTCCGCCTTCAAATCCCTTGATGGCGACGCCTGAGCGTGACTTCTGGCCTTTTACGCCGCGGCCGCCGGTCTTGCCCTTGCCGGAGCCGATGCCGCGACCGACGCGCTTGCTGGTCTTGGTGGCGCCTTCATTGTCACGAAGTTCATTCAGTTTCATCTTATCAACTCCCCTCAGGCTTCGTCGACGACGCGCACGAGGTGACTCACCTTGCGGATCATACCGCGCACGGCCGGTGTATCTTCCAGCGTGCGGCGGCGATGCATCTTGTTGAGGCCCAGGCCGATGAGCGTCTGGCGCTGCTCGGCCGGGCGGCGGATTGGGCTACCGATCTGCTCGACGGTAACGGTCTTGCCTGTCTTCTTGTCAGCCATAACGAACCCGTGCCCTTACTCTTCATTGCCGATAATCGATGCACGGCGCGCCTGAAGCGTGGAGTATTTGATGCCGCGCTGGGCAGCGACATCCTTCGGGTGCATCTGGTGCTTGAGCGCATCGAACGTGGCGCGAACCATGTTGTACGGATTGGAGGAGCCGGTGGACTTGGCAACCACGTCCTGCATGCCGAGCGTTTCAAAGACGGCACGCATCGGGCCGCCGGCGATGATACCGGTGCCGGGCTTTGCCGAACGTAGCAGAACCTTACCGGCGCCGTGGCGGCCACGGACATCGTGGTGCAATGTACGGCCGGAGCGCAGCGGAACGAAGATCATGTTGCGCTTGGCCGACTCGGTTGCCTTGCGGATTGCCTCCGGCACCTCACGGGCCTTGCCGTGTCCGAAACCGACCCTGCCCTTCTGATCGCCCACGACGACCAGTGCGGCGAAGCCGAAACGACGGCCGCCCTTGACGACCTTGGCGACGCGGTTGATGTGGACAAGCCTGTCGACAAATTCGCTGTCGCGCTCGTCCTCTTTACCGCGATTGTCGCGGCGGGGTTCTCTTGCCATTGTCCTTGTCCTTTTTCTTTTCCGGGTGCAACGGGCAGTTTGATCAGAAATTCAGTCCGGCTTCGCGCGCGGCATCCGCCAGCGCCTTGATCCGGCCGTGATAGATGAAGGCGCCGCGATCGAAAACGACATCCTTGACGCCTGCTTTCGAGGCACGCTCCGCAACAAGCTTGCCGACGGCAGCGGCCGCGTCCTTGTCGGCGCCGGTCTTCAGCTTCTTGCGCAGATCGGCGTCGAGGGTCGAGGCCGCAACAATGGTGTTGCCGGCCACATCATCGATGATCTGTGCGTAGATGTTCTTGGAAGAACGGTGAACCGATAGGCGCGGACGGCCATTGGCCACGGCCTTGACCTGACGGCGGACACGCGCTGCACGACGCGCAAGCACTTCTTTCCTGCTGGCCATTTTGCGTAATCCTTACTTCTTCTTGCCTTCTTTGCGGACAATCCGCTCTTCGGCGTATTTTACACCCTTGCCCTTGTATGGCTCAGGCTTGCGGAAACCGCGGATCTTCGAGGCGACCTGTCCGACCTGCTGCTTGTCGATGCCGGTGACGACGATTTCGGTCGGCTTCGGGCAGGCGATCGAAATGCCTTCCGGAGCCTGATAGATAACGTCGTGGCTGTAACCAAGCGCAAGCTGCAGGTTCTTGCCCTGCATGGCCGCGCGATAGCCGACACCGCTGATTTCAAGACGGCGCTCGAAACCGTCGGTCACACCGGTGATGATGTTTTCAATCATGGTGCGGGACATGCCCCATTTGGAGCGTGCATCCTTGGACTGATCGACCGGGGAGACCACAAGCTGGTTCTCCTCGAGCTTGACCAGAACCTCGTCGTTGACGACAAAGCTCAATTCGCCCTTCGGTCCCTTTGCGGTGACCTTCTGTCCCTCGACGGTCGCAGTGACGCCGGCGGGAACGGAAACGGGCTTCTTACCGATACGAGACATTTTTCAAACCTGTCTGACCGTTATGGAGGACCGGCCACATCAGAAGATGTGGCACAGCACCTCGCCACCTACATTCTGTTCGCGCGCCTCATGGTCGGCCATCACGCCTTTCGGGGTCGAAAGGATAGAGATGCCGAGGCCGTTCGCGACCTGCGGGATCGACTTGACCGAGACATAAACACGACGGCCCGGCTTGGAGACACGCGAAATCTCGCGGATCACGGGCGTGCCCTCATAGTATTTGAGCTCGATGTTTATCTCGGACTTGCCGTTGTCGTAATTCACTTCCGAATAGCCGCGGATGTAGCCCTCGGACTGCAGCACGTCGAGAACGCGGGCGCGCAGCTTCGAAGCCGGCGTCGACACGGTCGACTTGCGGCGGCCGTTCGCATTGCGGATACGGGTGAGCATATCGCCCAGAGGATCAGTCATTGCCATGTGCCTGTCTCCTTACCAGCTGGACTTGATGACACCCGGGACGCGGCCGAGCGAGCCGAGCTCGCGAAGCGCGATACGGGAAAGTTTCAGTTTGCGGTAATAACCGCGCGGACGACCGGAAACCTCGCAGCGATTGCGGATACGCGTCTTCGAGCCGTCACGCGGCAGTTCGGCAAGCTTGAGCGTTGCCTTGAACCGCTCCTCGATCGGGGCTTCCTGGTCCTTGATGACCGCCTTCAGAGCCGCCCGTTTTGCGGCATGTGCCGCAACCGTGCGGCGGCGGCGCTTGTTCTTTTCGACTGCGCTGGCTTTAGCCATGTCAAATATCCTCTCTACGCTCGCCGTTACTGCCGAAACGGGAAGTTGAACTCTGCCAGCAGAGCCCTGGCCTCGTCGTCCGTCTTCGCAGTCGTACAAACGATGATATCCATGCCCCAGATCTGATCGACCTTGTCGTAGTCGATCTCCGGAAACACAATGTGCTCCTTGAGGCCCATGGCGAAATTGCCATTGCCGTCAAAGCTTTTGGGGTTGAGACCCCGGAAGTCACGAACGCGCGGCAGGGCGATGTTGACCAGCCTGTCCATGAATTCGTACATCCGCGTCTGGCGCAGCGTCACCTTTGCGCCGATCGGCATGGCTTCACGCACCTTGAAGCCGGCGATCGACTTGCGGGCATGGGTGACCACGGCCTTCTGGCCTGAAATGGCCGCCAGGTCTTCCGCGGCCGCAGCCGGCTTCTTGGAATCATTGGTCGCTTCGCCGACACCCATATTGATGACGATCTTCTCGACGCGCGGGATTTCCATGACATTCTTGTAGGAGAATTTCTCCTGCATCGCGTCACGGATGCGTGCGCCATATTCCGTCTTGAGCCGCGGCTCGTAATTTGCCTCAGCCATCGATTACATCTCCTGAACGCTTCGCCACGCGAACCTTGGTTCCGTCTTCCTTGATCTTGAAGCCGATGCGGGTCGGCTTTCCGTCGCCATCGGCAACGGCCAGATTGGAAAGGTGCACCGAGGCTTCCTTGTTGACGATGCCGGCCTGCTGCGTCTGCGTCTGACGCTGATGGCGCCTGACCATATTGATGCCGCTGACAAGCGCGCGGTTTTCCTTCGGCATGACCTTGATAACTTCACCGGTGCGGCCCTTGTCCTTACCGGTCAGCACAACGACACTGTCGCCTTTACGGATCTTTTGCATCGTTATCTCCTTAAAGAACTTCCGGCGCCAGCGAGATGATCTTCATGTGGCTCTTGGCGCGCAGTTCGCGCGGAACCGGTCCGAAGATACGGGTGCCGATCGGCTCTTTCTTGTTGTCCACCAGGACTGCCGCGTTCTTGTCGAAGCGAATGACGCTGCCGTCCGCCCGACGGATATCCTTGGCCGTGCGCACCACGACCGCCTTCATGACGTCACCCTTCTTGACGCGCCCGCGCGGGATCGCTTCCTTCACGGAGACGACGATGACGTCGCCCACGGATGCGTATTTCCGCTTCGAGCCGCCCAGCACCTTGATGCACATGACACGACGGGCACCGGAATTGTCGGCGACGTCGAGGTTTGTTTGCATCTGAATCATGTCAGACCGCCTTCTTTCAATTGTCCGGGGTTTGTCCGAGGCCCCGGCGATTTCGTTTTCTTTTTCCTTCGCGGAAAGCCTATTCGGCTACGACCGTCCAGCGCTTGTCCTTGGAGATCGGCGCGCATTCCTGGATGGAAACGGTATCACCGGTCTTGTATGCGTTCTTCTCGTCATGCGCCTTGTATTTCTTCGAGCGGCGCACGATCTTCTGAAACATCGGATGGGCGAAACGACGCTCGACCTTCACAACGACGGTCTTGTCGTTCTTGTCGCTGACGACGGTGCCCTGCAGAATGCGTTTTGGCATTTTGTTGTGGTCCTCAGGCCTTGGCTTCTGCCGCCTTCTGGCGGGCAATTGTCTTGATGCGGGCGATATCGCGGCGAACTTCCTTCACACGCGATGTCTTTTCGAGCTGGCCGGTCGCCTTCTGAAAGCGCAGGTTAAACTGCTCCTTCTTGAGCTTGGCGAGTTCATCGCTGAGTTCATCAGCGCTCATTGCGCGAACGTCTGCGGCTTTCATGGTCTCTTCCTACTCTGCAATGCGCTGTACGAAGCGGGTCTTGACCGAGAGCTTGGCGGCGCCGAGACGCAAGGCCTCGCGGGCGACTTCCTCGCTGACACCGTCGATCTCGAACATGATCCTGCCGGGCTTGACCTTGCACGCCCAGTAATCGACGGAGCCCTTGCCCTTACCCATACGCACTTCGGTCGGCTTGGAGGTGACCGGAACATCCG